>JAFSQZ010000061.1 GCA_017446355.1 Neisseriaceae bacterium | reverse complement strand
GGAAAAATAGGGTAGAATAAAAATAAAAGGGTGTGATTTTAACGGATTTTATGTATTTAGACAGCTTAATGTTGATTGAGCAAAGAATAAAATAGGAAAAAACAATGACAATAGCAACTCGTTTGGCGCATTTGCGCGAGAAAATGAAACAATATCAATTAGATGCGTGGATTGTGCCAACATCAGATCCACATTTATCTGAATATTTACCCGAGCATTGGCAAGTACGTGCGTGGTTGACTGGGTTTACGGGTTCAGCAGGCGTGGCTGTGGTATTGGCAGAACAGGCGTTGCTGTGGACAGACAGTCGTTATTGGGAACAGGCAACACAACAACTTTCAGGCAGCAACATTGTATTAAAAAAACAAGGACTTGATGAATCTTATTGGCAATACTTGGTCAACACGCTGCCTGAAAATGCACGCGTAGGCATCGCGGCGGATATGTTGTCTTGGGCGGATAAACAATTGTTGCAACAACATTTTTCTAGAAAAAAAATTGAGTTGATAACCGATTTTGATTTGATTGATGAATGTTGGCAACACCGTCCAAAGCTGCCTGAAAACAAAATTTTTGTACACGAAAATAAATGGGTAGGGCAAACCACCACAGAAAAATTAGCGCGTATTCGTCAAGCGATGCAAACGTATTCTGTTGATTTTCACCTGATTTCATCTTTGGACGATATTGCGTGGATAACCAATTTACGCGGAAGCGATGTGTCGTTCAATCCTGTTTTTTTGGCGCATTTATTGATTGATAAACAACAAAGTATTTTATTTGTAGACAATCATAAACTAGATGAAAATGTTCAGGCAGCCTTAAAAACCGCCAACATCACTTGGCAAGATTATCATCAAATCGGCGATTATTTGCAAAAATGTTCAGGCAGCGTATTGATTGAAGGCGCGAAAACCGCAGTGAGTGTTTTACAAAAGCTGCCTGAAAACGTCAAAATCATAGACGAAACGTTGCCAAGCAGTTTAATGAAAGCACAAAAAACCGAAAAAGAATGTGCGCACATTCGTCAAGCGATGCGTCAAGATGGCGCAGCTTTATGCGGTTTCTTCGCCGAATTTGAAAACAAAATTGCCCAAAATAATATCATCACAGAATACGATATTGGTGAAATGTTGTACCGTTATCGCGCTGCGCAACCTTATTTTCTATCGGAAAGTTTTGCCACCATTGCAGCCTTTAACGCCAATGCAGCGATGCCACATTACCAAGCAGAAAAAAATACGTGCAGCACGCTTTCAGGCAGCGGATTATTACTGATTGATTCAGGCGCACAATACTTAAATGGCACAACCGACATTACGCGCGTTATTCCTATTGGTACGCCAAATGATGCACAAAAACGAGATTTTACATTAGTACTCAAAGCCCATATTGCGCTGGCAAAAGCAGTATTCCCAGAGAACACTTTATCACCAATGATAGATGCCATTTGTCGCGCCCCTTTATGGCAAGCACAATGTGATTTCGGACACGGCACAGGACACGGCGTAGGTTATTGTTTAAACGTACACGAAGGACCGCAACGCATTTCCTATCAATCCAAAACCCAAGCACAACAAGCGATGAAAGAAGGAATGCTCACTTCTAATGAACCCAGTTTGTATCGCCCCAATCAATGGGGTATTCGGATTGAAAACTTAATGCTTAATCAGAAAGTTACCGAACTTAAAGAACAACAGTTTGGCAAATTTTTATGTTTTGAAACCGTTACACTTTGTCCAATTGACACGCGTTTAATTATGCGTGAATTGCTCAATGAAGAAGAAATCACTTGGTTAAACCACTATCATCAACGCGTCAAAACCGAGCTTGAGTCAATGGTTAGTGGTGATGCAAAAGCATGGTTACACAAACGCACAGAAAAGATTTAAAAAAATGGCAGATTAAAGTTTCAAGTGCAACACTTAAAGTGTTGCACTTGTATGTTTAATCTGCCCTGCCTGAAAGCCTATATTTTAAATATCCAAATAGCTTAAATCTCGCTCTACGGCTTGTTCCAATGACTATGCTAATTTTGCCAACAATGTTTCAACCTGTTGATTTAATTTGTAAACATCATCATCACTAAATTCTAAAACACCTGTTGCCCAGTTAGCAGGTTTAATGGCAACGCCTGTGGCATTTTCTTTAACAACTTGGGTACGAATAAAAGCTAACAAATCTTCTAATAAAGGACGCACATGCGAACCTCCATCACTACTTGCCGCAGATACGGTGGTGATTTTGCCGTGAATCGCACTCTCTCCTCTTGAATTGCTTGCATCAAGCGAACGCGATAACCAGTCGGTGAGATTTTTTAAACCGCCTGGAATTTGATAATTGTATTCAGGTGTAACAAACCACACAGCGTCCGCTGCTTGAATTTGTTGTCGCACAGCAACCACAGCTTCTGGTGCTGGAAATTCCTGCGTTTGCACAAAAAATGGTACATTTGACCAGTCCAAAACAGAAACCTCACTACGATTACCAATTAACTCTTTGATTTTATTTAATAATTGTTGATTAAATCCATTTGGATTAAGCGACCCGTTAATCATTAAAATTTTTGCCATTTTGCCACTCCTAATTAAAAGCAATATTGTGAAATTTAGCGATAAAAACTTTTTCAGGCTGCCTGAAATAATGGTTTAACCACTAAAACTTGTCAAAACCTTATTACTATTTATTTATTACAAATATTATCACAAATATTGTGTTGAATAATTTTTATAAAATAAAACAATGATGGATTTTGTGAAAGATTGATGTTTTGTATCACGCAATTTTGTTTTATTAAAAAAGGGCTGTTATATCAGCCCTTTGTGTTACTGCAAATTTTTCAAACGTGCAATACGGTTATCCAAACTAGGATGAGTAGACAACCAAGAGTCTTTTTCTTCGCTAGCAATCCCCATTGCCATCATTTCACTTGGTAGTTGACTGCCACCACCTTTCAAACGATGTAAAGCTGCAATCATTTTTGGAGCCCCCACCAATTTAGCTGCACCTGCATCGGCACGATATTCACGCTGACGACTAAACCACATCACAATAATGCTCGCCAAAAAGCCAAACACCGCTTGCAATATCATATAAACGGCAATATAAGCACCTGAATTACTCTCTTCCCCATCACGCCCTTGCGCCACCAAACTAGCAATAATACGTGCAAAGAAAATAACAAACGTATTAACCACGCCTTGAATTAAAGTAAGCGTTACCATATCACCATTACCCACGTGTGCCATTTCGTGCGCCAACACGGCTTCCACTTCATCACGTGTCATACTTTGCATCAAACCTGTACTCACCGCAACCAAAGAATTATTTTTGCTTGCACCAGTCGCAAAAGCATTAGGTTCAGGCGATTGATAAATGGCAACTTCTGGGGTTTTTAAATTCCATTGACGCGCCTGATTTTCTACGGTTTGCACCAACCAAGCTTCTGTTTCATTATTGGGTTGAGTAATCACTTTTGCCCCAACTGAATGTTTAGCAACGCTTTTAGACATCAACAAAGAAACTATTGAACCTGAAAAGCCAACCACCGCCGATGCAGCAAGCACCGACCCCATACTGCCGTCAGCAGTATTTAAGCCAAGCAAGCTCAAAATAACACTGATAACAACCAAAACAGCAATATTGGTTACCAAAAACAGAAAAATGCGTTTCATAATAAAATCCTACTCAAAAGTAAAATGGTGTGTGTTCAGGCGGGCTATTATCGCGATAATTGTATTAAGTACGGCTATCAATTGAAAAAATATGTAAAAATATTTCAGGCAGCCTGAAACATTGAGCGATTAGCAATTGAATTTAAAATTTTTCAATTAAATCATATAGATAAATAAATAATACTGACATTATGACAATAGAGATAAAATCAAAAAAATCTTAATAGCAATGAAAAATAGTCCACAATAAAATGTACGTTATGTGTTACGTGGATTTACCTGACTATTCATCGTACATTTTTTAGTGAGCCACGCCAAAGTTCAGGCAGCCACACAGTATTCAAAATACCTTGTCAAGGCAGTACTCGCATTAACATTCAGAAATTAGGTAATCAAGCCAAAATATATCAAGTGGACAAATTATCAGCGACTAAAACCACTGAAAATTATATTTAGTATGAACCGTTTGATTTCTAACAACTAAACCTTATTTTCAGCGGTTTGATTGCATCAGATGAGCGTTATTTTGGTGGTGTTCGCAAAGGGAAAAGAGATTGAGAAGTGGCTGGCAAAAGTGGCTATTTTGGGCATCTTAAAAAGACAAGGAAAAGTTCATACTGTTGTTGAAGACACCAAAACAAACACCTTACGCCCTGTTATTAAAAGAAAACATAACTGAAAACTTTTTTTGTACTGATTGTTATAAAAGTTATAATGCCCTTGATGTGAGCGAATTTCATCATTATTGAATTAACCACAGTACGCATTTTGCAGAACAAAAAAATCACATTAACGGCATTAAAATAAAAATGAAGTTTTGATAAAGTTAAAATGAGTTTCTGCTAATGCGCAAACGAAGCTAAAATTTTTGGAACCAAGTAAAAAGAGTGTTGAGAAAGTATAATGGCATTGACCGCAAATCTTTCTTACTTTTTCTGAAAGAATGTGCGTTTGGATTTAATTGTGGGACATCAAAACATTAACTCAAAATCTTGTGAAAATGGTGTGAGTTGGTAACTTTTGGGGCTAATCCTAATACAG
>JAFSQZ010000060.1 GCA_017446355.1 Neisseriaceae bacterium | reverse complement strand
GTGCATAAACGTGAATATTGCCATCAGCAATCAATTCAGCACCTGCACTGACCCTGCCCAAGACAATTAAATCAGCATCTTCGGCATAAATTTGTTGACCTGAACGTACAGGGGTTTCAATGACGACTGTACGGCGAGCAATTTCAGTGGTGTGAATGAAGTCGGATTCGGATACGGATTCTTCAAGGACTTCATTTTCATCAGAATTTTTCTCATCGGCATTTTCACTGGCTTGTTCTGTTTCATCTGGTGATTTTTCAGTTTCCAGTGGGTTTTCTGTTGCTGGTGTTTCCAGTATTTCTTCTGACGCTTTTTGTTGTTCTGGTTTTTCTGATGAATTATTGGATTGACTTGCTAAAAGCTCTGCCCAGCTTTCAGGCAGCTGTCCAAAGAATAAACAGTTTAATTGTTTGGCATAATCGGATAAATCTTCATAATCGTGCTGTAAAGCAATAACCGATAATCCGTGTTGTCGCAAAAGTTGCACAAATGATGCTAAACCTTCATCATTACATTGCTCTGCATTAAAGACACTAATATCTAATACAAAAGGGGTGCCTTGAAAGGGGAGATATTTTTCGGCTTTGTCGCTGAATGCTTGCTGTGCTTTTTCCCAATTATTTTCATTTAAAATGAAAGAGATAGCAGATACTTGATTGGATTTTAAAGTGAACACGGTATTTCTTGGTGATTGTTAAATTCAATGACGATGAGAGTGTAACGGTTTTAAATAAATTATTCAACTTTTTACTTGATTTTGTTGAATAAAAGTTGTTTTTTAGAGAATTTAAAGAAACAATGAAGTAAAGTGTTAAATGTGAAAAAGTCGTTTGATTTTTCAATATAAAAAACGTAAAATCCGCGCTCCTTTTTTAACTCCTTGAATGAGAAGATATTGTAATGAAAAAAAATTTGATAAGTGCGATTGTTTTATTGACTTTGGCTGCCTGCGGTGGTCAAGCGCAACAAACAAGTGAAAATGTATCTGCATCTTCTGAAAATGCAGCTTCAAGTGTTGTCAGCAATTTACCTGAAACAAAAGAATTGCGTATTTACAACTGGTCTAACTATGTTGATGAGTCTACCGTTGAAGATTTCAAAAACAATAATGGTTTGGATTTGACCTATGATCTGTATGAGAATAATGAAACGTTGGAAGCCAAAATGCTCACAGGTCAATCAGGTTACGATTTGGGTGTGCCTGGCATTGCATTTTTACCACGCCAAATTAAAGCGGGTGCTTATCAAAAAATCAATAAAGATTTGATTCCAAACTATAAAAATATTGATCCAGCTTTGCTTAAATTATTGAGTGATGCTGATCCTGAAGCGGTTGAATATGCGGTTCCTTATTTTTCAGGCGTGAACACAATTGCAATTACTGCTAAAGGTAAAGAGGCTTTGGGTGGGGAGCTGCCTGAAAATGCTTGGGATTTGTTGTTTAAACCTGAATACACCAATAAATTGAAATCTTGTGGTATTGCTTTGTGGGATACGCCTAGTGAGATGTTCCCAATTGTGTTGAATTATTTAGGTAAAGACCCTAAAGGCACCAATCCTGCGGATATTGATGCGGCTTATGAAGTGTTGAGTAAGATTCGTCCTGATGTGAAGCGTTTTAGTGCGTCTTATATTGATGAATTGGCTCGCGGTGATATTTGTTTGGTGGCGGGTAATGGTGGCGATTTAAATATGGCAAAAGCGCGTTCCGAAG
>JAFSQZ010000059.1 GCA_017446355.1 Neisseriaceae bacterium | reverse complement strand
CAAACTCGGCAAACAAACCGCCTAAACCTGTGATACCAAAAGCTAATCCAGCCACAGGTAAGGGCGTGTGCTTAACAATATTTTCTAATTTTGGATTCATATTTTTGTGCTTTTTTAATATAGTTAAAAACAAATGTATTTTTGTTTGTTATTTAAATTTTTTATTTTAGTATATTCTAAAATAATGTCAAGAGTGTTGTATTTTTTTGATACAGGTAGCCTGAATGCACTTTTTTGTGTCCATTTTAGATAAAAAATTTTCATTTTTAAGTTTGTGTTAATATTAAACTTTAAAAAATGAATGATCTGACGCCATTCAAAAATATCTGAATGGTTTGTGGTGCTGTTGTTATAACTTATTGATATGTCCATTATTTACTTAAAAACAAGGTTTATTTTGGTCGTCAGACTACAATTATTGATTTACGAAGTAAATCAATAGATTGCAAAACAATCAAACCGCAGTTTCTGCAAGCCAAAGGCGAAGCTAAAACAAGGTTTATTTCACGAAGTGAAAACTTTTATTCGTAAAACGAATAAAAAGTCATTAAACTGCAATTTCTGCGAACAAAGTGAATCTAAAACACATTTTTTTCAACAAAAATCATTTTGCATATTGGAAAGATAAAAAGTATTCAGTATAATCTAACAATTGATGTTAATTAAAGTTAACGTTCCTACTGACACATTCCAACTACCTCTAAGCATTGGTGAGACTAAAAATGAAATTTCAAAATCAAGTAAAAGGTTCTGCATTAACTACCGTAATTGGTGCAATTGTTGTTGTCCTTGCTTCATTATTTTTATTGGTTAAATTAGCGACCAGTGGCTATTATAGCGACGTTGCAGACACCACTCCTAGCGCAACCGAAACACGTATCCAACCATCAGGTCGTTTGGTTTTAGGCGACGGCACCGAACCTGGACAACGCACAGGTCAACAAGTATTCAACAAAATCTGCGTTCAATGCCACGCTGCGGATAGCTCTGTTGCTTTCTCGCCAAAAATCACAAATAAAGCCGAATGGGGTTCTCGCATTGCTAAAGGTTTTGCCACACTAGTAAGCAACGCTGTAAACGGCTATCAAGGTCAAGGTTCTATGCCTGCTAGAGGTGGTGCAGCAGATTTAACTGATGATGAAGTTGCTCGTGCCGTAGCTTATATGGCAAACCAATCAGGTGGCAATTTCACTGAACCTCCAGTTAAAAAAGCTGAAGAAACCGCTCCTGCTCAATAATGATTTCTTTGATACCGATTTAGAAAGCACTGTTAAACACAGTGCTTTCCTTATATTTATTTCAATCAATTCAAACCCATTCTTGTATCATCACCATTTTTATTTGAAAGAAAAATTATGACCATCAAACCCCAAGAACTCAAAATCAAATCCACCCCCATTCTTTTAACACTATCATTATTATTCTTTTTATACGTTTCTGTTTTTACCGTGCAATCTGGTACACGAAAACTAGTATTTTCCGCAGGAAAATTAACTTCTGTAGCAAGTGAAGGTTTGCATTTTAGAATTCCGCTTTACCAAACCGTTAAAAGCGTTCCCATTACCACACTAAAAACTGCAGAAGAAGCCGAAGCAGCATCATCTGACCTACAAGTTGTCAATGCAGCGATTACGATTAACTACCATTTTGACCAAAACAAGTTGGCAGAAATTTATACACAAACCCATTTTGATGTAGAAGATCGCATCATCAAACCACGTATTCAAGAAACGCTCAAAGCAGTGTCAGCCAAGCACACAGCAGAAGATTTAATTGTTAATCGCGCCACAGCAAAACAGGAAATTGACAATATTTTGAAAAGAGATTTACAACGCTACCATATCATTGTGGAAGATGTACAACTGACGCACTTTCAATTTAGTCGCGAATTCAACAAAGCCATTGAAGCCAAACAAACCGAAGCACAAAACGCATTGAAAGCCAAAAACATTTTAGAACGCACCAAAATTGAATCGGAACAACGCATCGCTCAGGCCAAAGGCGAAGCTGAAGCCATTCGCATTCAAGCTGAAGCTATTCGTAGTCAAGGCGGAGCAGAATATGTGCAATTAAAATGGATTGAAAAATGGAATGGTGAACCACCACAAATGATTTCTGGTTCAAGCGCAGCAAATTTTATGTTGAACTTGGATAAAAAATAAGAAATTGATACAAATAACAAAATCAAAAGCTGCCTGAATAAAATAAACTCTTATTCTAAACAAAGATTCTTTTTATTAAAAAGAATCTTTTTATTTAAACAATTTAAAAACCAACCTAGCCACCGCCCACGCCGCAGGACAATGGGCGCGAATTCAAGAAGTGAAAGACGCTTTTCCCTATTTAAAATACTTGCCCAGCGTTTCCGACAACAAACGAGATGCGCACAAAGCGTATTACAACAAAATTTACCAAGTAGACGACCCTATATAGCAGCACATCTTTCCACCCAACGGCTACGGTTGCAAATGCCAAGTGCGCCAACTAACGCGCAAGCAAGCCTTAAAAGAGCGAAAAGAAGACATCGCCAATAATCCTGACGCTTTTACCGATGAACAAAAACAAAACGCGCAAAATGGCATTCTTAACGATGACAACACCATAAAATGGGTGGACGCGATAAACCCACGCACAGGCGAAGTTGCCCGCGTGCCTGATAACATCACGCCCAGCTTTGCCCACAATCACGGCGACCGTTTGGGTGTTTTATTAAATGTTTATGCACAAAAACACGGTATTGAGCGTGTGAAATAAGTAATGCAACAGACGCGGGCGTATTTATTGGAGAAAACAGGTTTAAACCATATTGATTTAAGCGGCGTAAGT
>JAFSQZ010000003.1 GCA_017446355.1 Neisseriaceae bacterium | reverse complement strand
GTGAGTGTGAAGAGGGAAAGGGATAAAGTTAAGGGGAGAAGTGTCCGAGAAATTATTTGGTGCGTTCTTCGTACTGGGGAGATTGCCACGCCTGATTTTATCAGGCTCGCAATGACAGGCGTTTTTTCAGGCTGCCTGAAAGATTTGAAAGAGAAAGTTAAGCAGTTATGCTTGTTTGCTGTTTGCTGTTTGCAACATAATTATACCTTGTCTGATTCATCTTGTCAATCCTATCTTGTTGAAAATATTAAGAAATTTTAACTTTGTAAAAAAGTTAAAAACGAAAAAACGGATAAATTGTAGCATAGGTTGGATAAGGTGGATTGTATTTCTAAATTTTTGATTGAATTTTGTGGGCATTTTGCGACTAAACTGATGGACACTTCTCTGAACTTTTTTACACTTGGATTGTTAATTATATTCTGCTATCTTGTTTTTGTTATTTTGAATAAAAAACAGCATAAAACAATTAGTTATACTTATTCACAAAGCATCAATAACAAGTGGTAAGAATAGGTTTTGCAAAGATTTTAGCGTGCGTAATGTTAACGAATGGGCTGCCTGAATAGTGGAAAAACAGTATAATGGCGCGTTTTAATAAATGACTAACTATTTGAATATGAATGAACAAGAACTTTTAAATGTGCAAAAAATGGTAGATATTACCGTTAATGCTTTGGAAGACGTAAAAGCCAAAGATGTTTTGGTGTTGGATACCAGCAGTAAAACGCCTTTGTTTGCACGTATGATTATTGCCAGTGGCGACAGTACGCGCCAAGTGAAAGCTTTGGCAAATAATGTTTGCGTGGACTTGAAAGAAGCAGGATTTGAGGTGTTGAGTAGTGAAGGACAAGAAAGTGGCGAGTGGGCATTGGTGGACGCTGGCGATTTGATTGTTCACGTGATGCTGCCTGCTGTGCGTGATTTTTATGATATTGAAGCTTTATGGGGTGGTGAAAAACCCTCTTTTCATGCGGGCGCAAGCAAGCCTTGGCATGCTGCGGATAATTGATTGAAACCTTTTTAAAACCCACTTTTTTTCATTCGTGGGTCAGAATAACAAATGTTGTAAAAGTTTCAATTTGGGCATCGGTTATCAAAAATAAAGGGGCATTGTTTATGCCCCTTTTGTGTGTCTATATTTTCTTTGTATTGTCTAGAACTTTTGCAAAGGTTTCAGGCTGCCTGAAAATCTTGATATTGTGTTAGAAAGTTTTGCAGCATTTGGTGTCCACCGTCTGTGAGCAAGCCTTCGGGGTGAAATTGTACGCCTTCTATGGCAAAGTCGCGGTGTTTGATGCCCATAATTTCTTGGTCTTCTGTCCAAGCAGTGATGATGAGTTCTTCGGGCAAAGTGGCGCGGTCAATGGCTAAACTGTGATAACGCGTTACGGTTACAGGGTTGGGCAAGTGATGAAATACGCCACTGTTGTGATGATAAACAGGTGAAGTTTTGCCGTGCATTAAGGTTTTTGCTCTGACGATTTTGCCACCAAATGCTTCACCTATGGCTTGGTGTCCTAAACAAATACCCAGCATAGGAATTTTGCCTGCAAAGTGTTGTAGCGTTGGCACTGAAATTTTGGCTTCTTTTGGTGAGCAAGGTCCAGGTCCAATAATGATGTATTGCGGTTTGAGTTGTTCAATTTCTTCTAGACTGATTTGGTCGTTGCAATGCACGAGTACTTCTTGTCCGAGTTCGGCGAAAAATTGTACGATGTTGTAAGTGAAGCTGTCATAGTTATCTATCAGTAGTAACATAATTATCTCTTTGATTAGGTTAATGGTTTTGCGTTAATGTTCAGGCTGCCTGAATTGTGCTAGGGTGATGCGGTCTAATTGTGCTAAATCTTGTTGTGTTTCAATGTGTTGCCAACATTGTGCTGCCTGAAACAGTTTTCTGATTTCATTAGCTTGATTGTAACCGTGTTCCATCATTAGCCAACCGCCGTTTATCAAATAATTGGTGGCACCTGCAATCAGCGTGCGATACGCGCTTAATCCGTCTGCAAAATCGGTTAAGGCATTTTGTGGTTCAAAACGCAAATCGCCTTGCTGTAAATGTGGGTCATTTTGCTCAATGTAAGGCGGATTGGCAATAATTAAATCCAGTTTTTCAGGCAGCCTGAATGTTGACATCACTTCATACCAAGAACCTTGTGCAAACTGAATAGCTGCTTGATGTTGTTTGGCATTTTGTGTGGCAACTGCTAATGCTGTTTCACTAATATCGCTGGCAAATACGGTTAAATCTGGACGTTCACATTTTAGCGTGATGGCAATAATGCCGCTGCCTGTACCTAAATCCAAAACCGTTGCATTTTTGGGCAACTTACTTAATGCACACTCAATTAAATGTTCGGTTTCAGGACGTGGAATCAATACGGCTGGACTGACAAAAAAACGCCGTCCGTAAAATTCTCGCTCACCAATTAAGTAAGCAATCGGTTCGTCCATCATTCTGCGTTGTGCCAATTGATTTAATGCTGTCAATTGTTGTTCAGGCAGCGTTTCATCATCTTGGGTAAGCAATTGCGCTGGTGTTTTGTGGGTAATGTGTTGCAATAAAATACGACTTTCGTTGCGTGGCAAAGAGCTTTGCATCAGCCATTGTTTAATGCTTATCATAAAATTGCTTTTAATTTGCTTTAAAAAGTGTTTCAGGCAGCTTTTGGGGCTGCCTGAATTGCCATCAATATTTAATGCCTTTGTGCAACGCCACAATGCCTGCACTCATATTGTGGTAACTAACTTGGTCAAAACCCACATCTAACATCATTTGTTTCAAGGTTTCTTGGTCAGGGTGCATACGAATACTTTCGGCAAGATATTGATAACTATCGGCATCTTTGGCAATCAGTTTGCCCATTAAAGGCAAAAATTTAAACGAATACGCATCGTAAATTGGCGACAATGGTTCATAAATTTTTGAAAATTCCAAAACCAATAAAGTCCCAGCTGGTTTCAACACGCGATACATTTCACTTAATGCAATGTCTTTGTGCGTCATATTGCGCAACCCAAACGACACCGAAACCAAGTCAAAATAGTTGTCAGGAAACGGCAATTTTTCTGCATCACACACCGCAACAGGCAAAATCAAACCCTCGTTTAGCAAGCGGTCGCGTCCAACAGTAAGCATAGACGAGTTAATATCCGTGAGCCACACTTCACCTGTTTTGCCCACACGTTTTGCCCAACCGCGCGACAAATCGCCAGTGCCACCAGCAATGTCCAACACTTTGCCACCTTGTGGAACACGTGCTGTGTTAATGGTGAAATGTTTCCACACACGATGTAAACCCATACTCATCACATCATTCATAATGTCGTATTTTTTGGCAACCGAGTGAAACACTTGCGCCACACGCGCCTGTTTTTCACTTTCATTAACGGTTTGATAACCAAAATGGGTTTGTTTTTCTTGCTGATTTTCGTTATTCATAATGGACTTTCTCAAATTCAAACAGTTGAATTATCTCACTTTTTTATTAACCAACAACTCATAAGCCAAATACAATAAAGGCAACAACATAATACCTAAATAAAGCGCACTGGCAAGTACATAATGCGGTGTCAGCAACAAAGCAAAAATAATCCCAATTGCCGCGCCACCAATATGTGCCGCATGACCTTGATTATCCCAAGGCTTGGGATTGAGCATTTGCCACACTGAATACGCAAAATAAAGCGTTGCAAACAACCAAGCAGGAATGGGAATAGGAATAAAAAAGAGATAAATGGAACTCAATGGCATCAAGGCAATAGACGCAAAAATAATCCCAGAAACACCACCAGAAGCCCCAATTGCTGCATAACTCGGACGTTTTTGGTATAACCACAAGGAAAATAAATTACCCGCCAACACCGCTGCAAAATACAGAATAAAATACAGCATAACGCCGTAAACATCTATAATTACAGGCGAAAAAAAGTAAAGCGTCAGCATATTAAACAATAAATGCGTCCAATCGGCGTGCAAAAACGCAGACGAAATCAAACGGCGATATTGCTTGTGATGCAAAATCGCGCCCACTTGAAATTGGTAACGTTGAAAAATAAATTGGTTACTAAAACCCCAATACGTTATCGCAGTGGTTATCGCAATAAGAATAAGCACAATAAGTTGATTTAATTGATTCATAAATATTCAGGCAGCCTGAAATGCTGCACGACATTAAAAGTTGCTATTCTAACAGAATACTTTTAGACAAAGCGGATTGATATTCAAATCATTATGTTGCCTCATCAATTTAGCGACCAAACAATTCTGCAATCATATGAATTTGTTCTTCTGTTGCAACTTCTTGACCCAATTTTTGTGCCAAAGCAAACTCACCAGAAAAGCCCTGTGTTTGGCAAGTATGTTGCCACTGTTGCAAACGTTCTTGGTCGGTACGTTCTTTTTTGACTTGGCGTATGGTTTCTACGGCGTTTTGTATTTCTGTTTTCATTTCAGGTAGCCTGAATACAATTATTTAGCTAATTCAGTGTCTACTTGTTGGTAAAGTTGAACAAAATCAGGCTCACCAACAAAAGTTTTCAATATTTCACCGCGTTGATTAATCAGTACGCTGGTGGGAAACAGCTCCGTTTTCACAAATTTTTGGGTAACGATTTTATTATCGTCATAAGCCACACGAAAAGGAAGTTGGCGTTCAGCGACGTATTTTTCTACGCGAATTTTGGTATCAATAGGCACAGCAACACCGATGATTTGAAAGTTTTTGTTTTGATAATCTTGCGCCATTTTAATCAGTTTAGGCATTTCGCTCACGCAACCTGGACAAGAAGGAAACCAAAAATTGATGAGCGTAACGCGATTATTTAAATCGGCATTACTGATGGATTGATTATTTAAATCGGTTAATTGAAAAGCGGGCGCACTTTCGGCTTTGGGCATCAGCGTAAAAGCGATTAAGCCTATAATGATAACAGCAACCAACAAAGGAAATAGTTTTTTCATAATGATTTATTTACTTAATTGATGAGTAGAAAATAGCGTTGTGTTGTGTACTGATTAAAATGACATTTTTACGCCACCCTGCCTGAAAGAAGCAAAAAACTGTTTATCTATCATTGTAAAACGCAACAACGCCAAGTTGTGGTAGTCCACTATTCTAACAGAATAGCTTTTCATTTTTTTGGTTTTCTAACATTTTGAAAAGTTTGCTACCATTCAAAACGTCTGCAAAATCTCACTATACGTTATAACCAGTTATCTGGTTATTGGACAATAAAAATAACGCTCTAATCATTAGAGCGTTATTTATTGAAAATGGTGGAGGCGGGGGGAATTGAACCCCCGTCCGAAAATCCTCTACAAAGCGTTCTACATACTTAGTTGCGTCTACTTGAATCTCATTACTCTCGCGCCGACCAACAGGCTTTTGAGTAACCAGTTACCTTTAATCTTATTTCCTATTAAGTAACCCAATAGAAAACCAGTCAATGTCATATGACGTTGCAGTGAGTTTCCTCACACAGCCCATTGACCAACTGCTGCAACGGCAAGCCTTAAGCGGCTAATGCAAAGTTTTCGTCGTTTGCGACTATTTTAATTCAGTGTTTTACGAGTTACTGAAAACTCGGTATGCCCGCATCTGCTTCGCAACCCCCGTCGAAACCAAGATCGCCCCCAAATGTGAGCGCGAATTCTAACAGCTTTCAGGCTGCCTGAAAAGTATTTGTTATGCAAAGACTTGTTAGGTTTGATAAAGGTTAAGAAAAATTTAGTCATCGTGTTTTCTACAAAATCTTTACTGTCTGACACGTGAAAAATAAATATGCGATACAATAATGACAAGGCTTTGATTAAAGTGAATTCCTTTTTTTATTTAATGGAGCGTATCTCAATGAAAAAACTGTTTATTTTGTTGTCTGCTTGCATTTTAACACCTGCTTTTGCACAGTCAGTGTGTGAACATCCGCTCACCAAGGCAGAACTTAAAAAACTCAATGCTGAATTACCGAAAAAAATTACGTCAGATGTATTTATTAACAAATTAACTTGTCAAGGAGATACGACAGGCTACGAATATTTATTGAATGTTTCCACAAAAACTAATCCACAAATACAACGCGAAATGGCTCGTGGCTTGCAATCTGAAGTAAAAAAGATAGCGTGCAAACCAAAAATACTATCATTAAAGCAAGACGGTATGCAGAAAGTCCATATTCGCGTAATTGATAAAGACCGCTTTGTTTTGGTAGATGATATTGTGCCATTTTCTTCTTGTCGTTAATCTTTTAATTTAGTCTTTCAGGCAGCCTGAAACCGTTACGCGTCTAAAAAACGTTATCCAGTCAATAAAAAATGATAGGAAAAGCATACGATGTATGATGTCAACACACACGATGTTCGCCGTTTTTTTGCTGATGTTTGGCAAAAACGTTTTGCGCCTTTGCAACTAGATGCTTTGCAACAAAAAGCATTGGTGTTGCTGGAAGCGCATCAAGAATACGCGCCTATTTTAGAAAATATTGAGCATTATTTGGAACACGAATGGCTGCCTGAACACGGACAAAGCAATCCTTTTTTACATTTGTCTTTGCATTTGAGCATTCAAGAACAAGTGGCGATTGACCAACCTTTTGGTATTCGCGCGATTCACGAAACTTTGTGTACACGCCACAATGGCGATTGGGGACAAGCCGAACACGAAATGATGGAAGCATTGGCGGAAACTTTGTGGGAAGCTCAACGTTTTAATAACGGTTTAAACGTTAATAACTATATGACAAAATTGAGAAAATTGGTTGATTTGGGGCAAGAAGACCAAGCGCGTATCAATCCACACGAAGTGGAATTGTCCGATAAAATTAGCTGGAGAAAATAATTCAGGCTGAAACCTTTGCAAAATCCTACTTTGTACTATTCGTCATTTTGACCTTGAACGAAGTGAAAGGAAAAAATCTTTATAAAATAAAGAATAAGATTCTTCACTTTTCTGCGAAAAGTTCAGAATGACAAGTTTTGCGAAGGTTTCAGGCTGCCTGAATACAAAAAAGACGCTTAAATGTTTTCAAGCGTCTTTTCATCACAGATAATTTGCTTATCAACCCACTTTATCGCCTGCTTGTGCGCCAGCGTGTACGTCCAATAAGCGTAATTTACCATCTTTGTCTGCTGCAGAAAGTATCATGCCTTCGGATACGCCGAATTTTGCCATTTTGCGTGGCGCGAAATTGACCACAGCAATGACGTAACGACCATTTAATTCAGCAGGATTAGGGTAACTTGCAGCAATGCCCGAGAAAATGGTGCGCGTTTCAAAACCAAAATCCAAACTGAATTTTAGAAGTTTGGTGCTGCCTTCAACCGCTTCACAATTCAATACTTTGGCAACGCGCATATCTACTTTCATAAAGTCATCAAAACTGCATTGCTCACTTACGGGTACGTATTGACTGCTTTCAGGTGTGGCGGCTGCCTGAATGCTTTGTTTATTGGCTTCTACTAAATCACTCACTTGTTTTTCCTCTATGCGTTGCATTAAATGTTTGTATTCATTGATTTGATGGTTTTCAGGCAGCGTTTGTGTGCTGTCTTGCCAAGTTAATGCGTTGATGTTTAAAAATGCTGCGGCGTGTTCGGCGACTTTGGGCAGCACTGGCGATAAGTATACGGTCAATATTTTAAACGCGTTAATCAATTCGCTGCATACTTGATGTAAGCGTGTTTCTTGGTCTGCTTGTTTGGCAAGTTCCCAAGGTTTGTTGGCATCTACGTATTCATTAACTGTGTCCGCTAATGTCATTACTTCGCGTAAAGCTTTGGCGTATTCACGTGTTTCGTAATCGTTGGCAATGGTTTCGGATTTTGCAATAAGTTGTTGCAGCAATTCACTATTTTCTACGGCTTTCAGGCTGCCTGAAAAACGTTTACGTATAAAACCTGCTGCGCGTGCAGCGATGTTAACGTATTTGCCAACCAAATCACTGTTTACGCGTGCAATAAAGTCTTGTAAATTCAAATCAATGTCTTCAATACGGCTATTGAGTTTGGCAGCGATGTAATAGCGCATCCATTCTGGATTCAAACCACCGTCTAAATAAGAACGTGCCGTGATAAACGTGCCGCGTGATTTGGACATTTTTTGTCCGTCCACCGTTAAAAAGCCGTGCGCAAACACACCAGTGGGCGTGCGATAACCGCTAAATTGCAACATAGCAGGCCAAAAAAGTGCGTGGAAATACAAAATGTCTTTGCCAATAAAGTGATACATTTCGGTTTCGCTGTCGGCGCGGAAAAATTCATTGAAATCCAAGCCTAAACGTGTACATAAGTTTTGAAAACTCGCCATATAACCCACAGGCGCGTCCAACCATACATAAAAATATTTATTAGGCGCATCAGGAATTTGGAAACCAAAATAAGGCGCATCGCGACTAATGTCCCAATCACTTAATGTGGAATTTCCTTCTTCATCTTCGCCTAACCATTCATTCATTTTGTTAAGCGATTGTGCTTGCAAATGTGTTTGCGTTTGACCATTTGCTAACACTGTTTGCCCACTTGTCCAATCACGCAAAAAGTCTGCGCATTCACTTAATTTAAAGAAAAAGTGTTCGGTTTCTTTTAAAACAGGTGTTGCCCCCGACACAGCGGAATAAGGATTGATAAGCTCTGTTGGTGAATAAGTTGCGCCACAGCTTTCACAGTTATCCCCATATTGGTCTTTTGCATGACATTTTGGACATTCACCTTTCACAAAACGGTCAGGCAAAAACATTTGTTTTTCAGGGTCAAACAACTGCTGAATATTGCGACTTTGAATTTTATTATTGGCTTTTAAGGCTTGGTAAATGGTTTCTGAAAAATGTCTATTCTCAAGCGAATGGGTACTGTAATAATTATCGTAGCCGATGCCAAAGCCAGAGAAATCCGCGATGTGTTCCTGATGGACTTTTGCAATCAATTCTTCAGGGCTGATGCCTTGTTTTTCTGCTGCCAACATAATGGGCGTGCCGTGCGTATCGTCCGCGCAACAATAATAGCATTCATGCCCACGCATTTTTTGAAAACGCACCCAAATATCTGTTTGAATATGTTCAACCATATGTCCCAAATGAATGGCACCATTAGCATAAGGCAAAGCAGATGTTACCAATATTTTACGTTTAGTCATCTTTAATTCTTTCACAACAAAAATAGCGTGATTATGCCATAAAAGCAGTATTCAGGCAGCCTGAAACCTTTACAAAACTCGTTATTCTGAATGAAGTATAGAAAAATGAAATATTTAATATGGTGTTTTATCAAAAGATTTTTTTTCTTTACTCAATAGTGATGAGTGGCAAAAGCAGATTTTGCAAAGGTTTTAATGATTTACAAAAAAGCTATTGCTGCTTTATTGACTTGATTTAATCTAAATAATAATATGTATCATTTAGATTAAAGGTATTTAAATAATGAAAAAAATTGCATTACTACTGCTTACTTGTCTTTCGTTTTTTGGTCATGCTGCTGGTGTAGAATACACCGAGCGTTCTTCTCGTGCGATGTGTTTTAGATGTGTTGTGTGTTCAGGACCGAATGGCAACTGGGAAAGTCCAGCAGGAAACATATGTTGGGATTGTTTTAAGAACAAATATGGATACCATCCATATGAAGATATGGGGTGTAAATGGTGATGGAAACACAAGGTAAAATTGGACCACATGAAGGCATTGAATTTGATTTAATGTTAGCAGGGAAAAAAGATATCGCTTATTTTTGTTGTGATTTAGATCATCCTGGTGTTGACCCAAGATTTTCATCACTTAAAGACGGTGATGATATTATTAAGTTAGACAAAGAATCTGAAATTAAAATGCCTGTACATATTTTCTATCGGCGTGGTAAACGAGAAAAGGCATTGTGTTTTTATCATATGCTACACGCTTCTTTGTATAATGCACCTGCTAGCAAAAGTAATTGCTGGCAGGAAATGGAAATCATCATAGGTCTGTTACTTGGTTATTCCCGAGCTGATGTTGATGCCTTTATTAAGCACTGGCAGCAATTAAAATAACAATCCATCGTAACAACTTGTTTAATGTAGGAATTCGTAGCGTTCTTTACACTATTATCTCGCAAATAGTGTAAAGAACGCTACGAATTCCTACAATTTAATAGCCCCTAATTTTTAGGCATCAAAGCCAGCGCGAAAAGATGTCAAAGGTGCTACGGTTTTATACTTAACGCAATTCTTTTGGCAACACAAACGCAATACTTTCCACTTCGCCTTTGCCTTGCAACACTGTATCAAACCCCCATTTTTGGATTTGCGCCACCACTTCGGTTACCAACAATTCAGGCGCACTGGCACCTGCTGTGATGCCCACTTTATTTCTTCCTGCAAACCAAGACTCTTGCAAATGGGAAGCATTGTCCACCATATACGCGTCCACACCGCGCAAAATTGCCACTTCGCGCAAGCGATTACTGTTAGATGAATTTGGCGACCCCACCACAATCACCACATCACATTGTTCCGTTAAATTTTTAACTGCCTGCTGACGATTGGTGGTCGCATAGCAAATATCTTCCTTATGAGGATTTTTAATGGCAGGGAAACGTGCTTTTAAGGCAGCAATAATATCGCGCGTTTCGTCCACAGAAAGTGTTGTTTGACTCACGTATGCCAATTTATCAGCATCTTTAACCACTAATTTTGCCACATCATCAGCGGTTTCCACCAACAACATTTTATTTTCAGGCAGCTGTCCCATCGTTCCTTCCACTTCAACGTGTCCCGCATGCCCAATCATCACGATTTCAAAACCCTGCGCATCTAAACGAACCACTTCTTTATGCACTTTGGTTACCAAAGGGCAAGTCGCATCAAACACCCGAAAGCCACGTGCAATAGCTTCTTCTTGTACCGCTTTGGATACGCCGTGTGCAGAATAAATCAAAGTTGCCCCACTTGGTACTTCACTTAATTCTTCTACAAAAATCGCACCTTTTTCACGCAAATTGTCCACCACAAATTTATTGTGTACCACCTCGTGTCGCACATAAATCGGCGCACCAAATTCAGCCAGTGCGCGCTCCACAATACTGATGGCGCGATCCACCCCAGCACAAAAACCACGTGGATTGGCCAAAGTAATGGTTTTTTGAGTCATTATTGTTTCGCCTTACGACTTGATTGAATGTTGTCCCACATCAGCAATGCTGCGCCCACACAAATAAAACTATCGGCAACATTGAAAGCAGGGTAATACCAATTTTTCCAATAAAACAACAGAAAATCAACTACTTGACCATAAAGTAAACGGTCAATCACATTCCCCATTGCGCCACCAATAATCATTGCAGCCGCCCATTTACCCAAAGTGCCAAACTGGTTTTTCACAATCGCCCAAACCAGCCACGCACAAATCATCACTGCTAACACAATAAAAAAATATTTTTGCCAACCGCTGTGTTGCGCCAAAAAACTGAACGCTGCACCAGGATTAAACACCAAAGTTAAATCAAAAAAATGAGGTAAAACGTTCATACGTTCCATATGTTCAAATCGCGCCAACACGAGCGTTTTACTGATTTGATCCAATGCGATAACGCCCAAAGAAGTGAGCCATAAAGGGATAAATTTCATTTTCATGCTGCCTGAATAACTAAAAAAGAAGAGATTGTACTATAAGAAACCTTTGTAAATCCCTATCATTGATATATTTGTGTACTTTGCATTGATGAATATGATAAAGATTTCTATAAAACAGTAACTTGACAAAAAACACAACAATCAGGATAATGCGCAATTTCGTATGAAGTACAGGCAAAATCCCTGTACCCGCTTTTAAAGGAAATGAAAATGAAACAAGATACTCACCCAGATTACCATGACGTTGCTGTTACTTGCTCTTGCGGTAACACTTTTACCACTCGCTCTACTATGGAAAAAGAAAACTTCAGTATTGAGGTTTGTTCTGAATGCCACCCTTTTTATACTGGTAAACAAAAAATTGTAGACACAGCAGGTCGTGTTGATAAATTCAACCAAAAATACGGCAATATGTTCAAACGTTCTGTTTAATCATTGTATACAAAGAAAGCTGCCTGAAATGGGCAGCTTTTTTGTATTTTTAACATTTTTACGATGTTTTTGTTTCATTGTGTTTCAAAAATGAAACACTGCTTGGTTGCGTGAGTTTTTTGGTTAAAATATTCAGTAAAACGCCATAAGCTGGTAAGAAAAACAACAAAGATATTAACAGCTTAAAACCATAATCTACCCAAGCGATGTGTTGCCAATTTTCTGCCATAAATGGGTCTGAACTGGCGTAAAAAGCTATTGAGAAAAATAACAAAGTATCCAAAGCATTGCCAAAAATAGTGGAAACTGATGGGGCAATCCACCAAGTTTTTAATTGGCGTAAACGATTGAATAAAGTGATGTCCAGCAGTTGCCCAAATACGTAAGCACAAAAGCTTGCTAACGCAATGCGAAAGACAAAAAAATTAAATTCACTTAAAGATGCCCAACCTGTCCATTTGCCGTTAAAAAACAACACGGATACTAAGTAGGAAAAAAACAATGCAAACAGCATTGCATTAAAAATGATCCTTCGCGCTAAATGTTGTCCGAAAATGCGCACCGTTAAATCTGTTGCCAAGAAAATAAAGGGAAAGGAGATTGCACCCCAAGTGGAAAGAATATTCAGGCTGCCTGAAAGTGAAATTTTTAGGGGAAATTGCACCAAATAATTGCTGGCAGCGATGATGAAAATATGAAATAAAGAAAGTAAAATCAAGGCTTTATTTTGCGCTTGATGAGTAAAATTGAAAGTATGCATAATTAAGTCCTAGTTTTGATGACGCAGGATGGTTGCGAACTGCGTTCGGAACATTCAGGCAGCCTGAAATGAAACATTTATGTTGCCTGAACAGCGAAAAAGACGAAATTGTATCAAAATTTCAGACAAAAAACATACTCTCCTTTATAATGCTAGGATTTTAAAATAATTTTTAGGCAGTTAAATGTTTCAGGCTGCCTGAAAGTGAGTTTGTTAATGAAGTTTATTGATGAAGCGAAAATAGAAGTTTATGGTGGCAAAGGCGGTAATGGTGCTACCAGTTTTCGCCGTGAAAAATTTGTACCACGTGGTGGACCAGATGGGGGTGATGGTGGTAAAGGCGGTAGCGTATTTGCCCTTGCTGATGAAAACGTCAATACTTTGGTAGAATACCGTTTTGTGAAACGCTATCAAGCAAAAGATGGTGAAAAAGGACACGGTAGCGACCGTTACGGCGCAGGCGCGGACGATATTGAATTGCATATGCCTGTTGGCACTTTAATCCGCGATGTGGATACCGACGAAATCGTTGCCGATTTAACTTATCACGGTCAGCGTGTTTGTGTGGCGAAAGGTGGCAAGGGTGGTTTAGGCAATATTCATTTTAAATCGTCTACCAATCGCGCACCAAAGCAATCAACACCTGGTGAAGAAGGTGAAGCGCGGACACTGTTGTTGGAATTGAAAGTATTGGCAGATGTTGGTTTGTTGGGTATGCCCAATGCTGGCAAATCCACTTTAATTCGTGCAGTATCCGCAGCACGTCCCAAAGTTGCCGATTATCCGTTTACCACTTTATATCCTAATTTAGGTGTGGTGCGTATTGATGAAAACAATAGTTTTGTGATGGCGGATATTCCTGGCTTAATTGAAGGTGCTGCCGATGGCGCAGGCTTGGGACACCGCTTTTTGAAACATTTGTCGCGCACAGGATTGTTGTTGCACGTGGTGGATTTAGCACCGTTTGACGAAAACACAGATATTGCTGGCGAAGCTTTGGCGATTGTCCACGAGTTGCAAAAATACGATAAAGCCTTATACAATAAACCGCGTTGGCTGGTGTTGAATAAATTGGATATGCTTGATGACGAAGAAGCACAAGCGCGAGAGCAAGCCTTTTTACAAGCAATCGGTTGGGATTATCCTGAACCAGATGACCGTTTCGCATTTGATTTGGAAACACCACGTTTGTTTAAAATCAGTGCCTTGACACACGATGGTACACAAGAGTTGGTGCAACAAATTAACCAATATTTGCAAGAACGTAAACGTTTAGAAAGTGAAGCGACACACAATCAAATTGATGAAACATTAAGTGTGGAGCAAACCAATACCAATGTTTTTCAGGCAGCCTGAAAACTTTATATGAGGAAAAACGATGAAAGGTTTAATTAAATTATTGATTTTTTTTGGTGCATTAAGTTATGGCATTTATTATGTATTGCATTTACCAGATGTAACCGTTATTCCACCCACTAAAAACGATGTCAAAAAAGCTATGTGGGCAGTTTCTAATGAATTTAGTACTAGAGGTGGTTTGCAGGTGAATGAATTGTGTACACGTGTAGGAGGAACTTGGTATAAAAATGGCGTGTTCAAATGCAAAATTTACCTTCATGACCATTATGTAAAAGCTTTGGGGAAAAGCACAGTAACCATCGTGAAGAAAAACGGCAAATGGGTTTGGAAAGATAAACCACAAATGCCTTTAGATGTTAATTAAATCAATAATATTGAATCATTAAAAGCAGCTGTTTTCAGGCAGCTGCTTGAAGTTTTTATGTAGGAATGCGCAATGGATTTCAGCTGGCTAGCAGAGCCGCAAACTTGGATTGGTTTTGCCACTTTATTGATATTAGAAGTGGTTTTAGGGGTTGATAATTTAGTTTTTGTAGCGATTTTAGCAAACAAAGTCAAACCATCGCTGCGCGATAAAGCACGTATAACAGGGCTAACTTTGGCGGTGTTGATTCGTCTAATGATGCTTGCCTTTATGGCAAAAATTATGACGCTCACACAGCCTTTATTTTATTTAAAAACATTGTCTGTTTCAGGCAAAGACTTGATTATGTTAGGTGGTGGCTTATTTCTGCTGTACAAAGCCACTACTGAATTACACGAACGTTTAGAAGGTGCCAATCAATTTCACGTTGCGGATACTCATAAAAAACACGCTGCTTTTTGGGGAGTCGTGGCACAAATCCTGGTATTAGATGCTGTTTTTTCCATTGACAGCGTGATAACTGCTGTTGCGATGGTGGAACACATCATTATTGCGATGGTTGCAGTAGTTGTGGCAATGGCAGCAATGATTACAGCCAGCAAACCGCTAACGGATTTTGTGGACAGATATCCAACTGTCGTGATGTTGTGTTTAGGCTTTCTATTGATGATAGGATTCAGTCTTATTGCCGAAGCCTTTCATTTTCACATTCCCAAAGGCTATTTATATGCAGCCATTGGTTTTTCTATTCTTATTGAATTATTCAATCAAATTTCACAAAAAAACACCAAACGCAATGCCTACATCAGCAATTCATGGCGACAACGCACTGCGGAAAATGTATTGGGTATGATGGGTATTCGTGAAAGCTTGTTGGCAACCGATGGCGACAACAACAACGACAACGAACATTTTGAAGAAAACGAAAAATCAATGATTCGCAGCGTATTAACATTGGCAGAGCGTCCTATTTTTGGCGTAATGATTCCGCGCAGCGATATTGACCGTTTAGACATCTCTCAAAGCAAAGACGAACAAAAACAAAAACTCTTACAAAGTCCGTATTCACGTTTACTGGTTGTTGGTAAAGCAGGCATAGACGAACCATTGGGTTACATCAACAAAAAAGACTTATTAACCCAATTGTTGCAATCCAATGAAATGCACATCACATCTGCACTCAAGCAGCCTTTAATGCTGCCTGAAAGTGCCACAGCATTAGATGCGATTGAATTATTCCGTAAACACAGTGCCGATTATTCTTTGGTGGTAGACGAATTTGGTGCGGTGCTGGGTATGGTAACCATGAAAGACTTATTAGAAGTCATTGCAGGCGAATTTCCAGAAGAATTTGAACGCGAAGATGAACCAACACTGCAAGAAAATGCCGATGACAGTTTAACAGTTGATGGCGCATTAGAATACGTTGAACTTGCACCGCAGTTAAATTTACCGTTGCAACAAGAAGATGCAGATTTTCATACCGTAGCAGGCTTGATTTTAGAGCAACTGGGTGATTTGCCAAAAGTGGGTGATGCCATTGACTATTATGGTTGGCATTTTGAAGTCATTGAAAAAGACGGTCATAAAATTGAACGCGTAAAAATCACACGCCTAGCTGAAGAAGATGCTGCCTGAAAGATGTAGACAACGTTAAACGAAGCAAAATAACCCACTATTTAAAACCTTTGTAAAATGGTGTTAAAAAGTTTCGTTATGACAAACGCGTAGTGTTAGTGGAAATATTTTTAATTAAACCAAGTCAGTAAATCTTGTTTTAGTAATTGTAGATTGCTCCATCTTTCAGATAAATGTTGTTTTTGTGCATTAACAGCACGATGTCTACCGTTATACTGTTACATTTCAATTTGCGAGAAACAATGTTCACATCACACCCAAAAACAATGGTAATTTTCTCCAAAGTTTCAGCGTGAAAACGCCGTAACATTATGCTTTCTCACTGTTTTGGTGTAAGATATCGGTGAAAGTATCTGTTTTGGTATGGTTTTATTTTGCAGCGTTAAACCGTACTGGATTGGTAAATATCTTTCTTTCCTAACTTTTTGCACTTGGATTGTAAACCTATCCTTTAAAAAAGAAGTTGTATCATTCCATAAAAAGCAAAATCATTGTTTGATAAAACAGAATAATGAACACAAAATTTGACAAAACTCGTCCTATTCTAGCCATTGACACCAGCACATCATTTCTATCGTTGGCATTGCAACACAATCAGCAGATTTATACGCAGCATTTGCTTGCCAACAACAAACAAGCAGAATGGATTTTGCCGCAAATTGCACTGTTGTTACAGCAAGCAGATGTAGCCGTGTCTGATTTAGCGGCAATTGTTTATGCACAAGGAGCGGGTGCTTTTACGGGATTACGTATCGGTTTAGGTGTTGCACAAGGTTTGGCAACGCCTTTTGATTTGCCATTAATTGGTGTACCTTGTTTGGACGCAGTAGCTTATCAAATACCTGATTGTACGTGCGTATTAGCGGCGACCGATGCGCGAATGAACGAAGTATTTTATGCATTTTTTGATACATTAAATCATCACCGTTTAAGTGATTACTGCGTAGGCAACGCCCAAGAAATTAAGCTGCCTGAAAACATATTAGCAAGTAATGTAAAAGGTGTTGGCAATGCATTTGCCTTATCAAACGCCCCACAATTTTCAGGCAGCGATAAAATGCCTACTGCATTGGATTATTTACGCTTGGCGCAAACAGGACGTTATGCAGTGTTATCGGTTGAACAAGCAGAATTGTTATACGTGCGCAATAAAATCGCACTAACAGCCGCAGAACAATCAGCACGTAAGTTTCAGGCAGCCTGAAAAATGAAATTAAATCACCCAGTTGGACAAGCCGCCGAAGAAAAAGCGTGGCAATTTTTAAAACAACAAGGTTGCACACTAGTAGCACGCAATTGGCATTGTCCTTTTGGTGAATTGGATTTAATTGTGCGTCAAGGGAAATACCTGATTTTTGTAGAAGTAAAATACCGAAAAAACACACGTTTTGGCGGCGTGGCATACAGCATAACGCCCAGTAAATTGGCTAAATTACAACGTAGCGTAGCATATTATTTGCAACACAATCAATTGCATCAACAAGCTTGTCGTTTAGATGCAGTATTGTTACAAGGCGATGAACAACCTAAATGGATTCAAAACATTACGGAGTAGGAGTAAATGATGGGTTTAATAGACAGAATTGGTGCGCATTTTGATGAAAGTATTGCTGTAAAAAAAATGGCAAAAGACGTATTAAGCGCACCTGCTGCACAAGCAGCGCAAGCATTATTTGATGCACTAGCCAGTGATGGTAAAATTCTAATCTGTGGCAATGGAGGTTCAGCAGCAGATGCGCAGCACTTTGCAGCAGAAATGACAGGGCGTTTTGAAAAAGAACGTATGGAATTAGCAGCCATTGCGTTGACCACAGATACTTCTGCACTCACCGCCATCGGTAATGACTACGGTTTTGAACACATTTTTAGCAAACAAGTACGCGCTTTAGGTCATGAAAACGATGTATTAGTAGGCATTTCTACTTCTGGAAACTCCACCAATGTTATAGAAGCCATTTTAGCAGCACATGAACGCGGAATGCGTGTAGTCGCCTTCACAGGAAAAGACGGCGGAAAAATCGCCAAAATGCTAAAAGAAAATGATGTATTGTTAAACGTCCCTTCTCAACGCACAGCACGTATTCAAGAAGTACATCTAATGACCATTCACGCATTATGTGATTGTATTGATACAATGCTGCTGGGAGAATGTTAAATCTATTGTTATAAACAATAAACCTTTATAATATACGCGCTTTGCAAAAAAATTAAGGAGAAAATCATGAAACCTTATTTAAGCAGTCTAAAACAAGTATGTGTAGCAACATTGCTTGCTGCTTCTTTAGGGGGCTGTGCGGCAACATTGATAGGTGGTGCAGCCGCAGTAGGTGCAACAGCAATTGCAGATCGTCGCAGTGCAGGCACCATTTCTGACGACAACGTTATGGAAATGCGCATCAAACAACAAGCACAAAGAGCAATTGAAGAACACTATCAACAAAACAGTTTAGTAAATATTTATCCCGATTTAAACGTAACAGGCTATAACCGAAACATTTTGTTGCTTGGACAAGTACTCACAGAAGAAGACAAAGCCATTGCAGAAAGAATTGCCAAACAAGAAACCAATGTACGACAAGTATATAATTATATTACGGTCAGTGGTAACGCACGCACCTTTGGAGATAGTGCAGATGACACAATGATTACCACACGATTACGCAGTCGTTTATTAAATATTCCTGGTGTGTATGCAGGACACGTCAAAGTGGTTACTTATAACCACGTTGTTTATGTAATGGGTTTATTAACGCCTGAACAACAAAATGCAGTAACCGAAGTTGTGCGTACCACTTCTGGTGTACAACAAGTGGTTACCTTATATGAAACGCATAACCCATAATTTCAGGCAGCCTTATTGAGATAGAAAGATAAGTAAAAGTGAACTTTAAAAACATATTATTGACAGTGTTGACGCTTGGGACAATAGCAGTATGCGTACTGATGGTTCTCGTTTACTTGGAGTTAAGTGCAACACCCGAACAAACTGCCCAACGTTATCAAGAACAACAGCAAGTAGATACACTATTTCCTAGTAATAAGCTTACTGCAAATAATGATATTGTTGTCACACGAGCACCAACTCTTGCAACATATGACAATCATACTGAAACAGATAGTCAAGAAAAAGAAACGATGCAAAATGATGTAAAGGTTAATGGTAATACAGAAAAAGAGAAAAAAAACAATAAAAAAAATAACGCCACAGACGACATTCAACATAATGATTCGGTGCAAAAAAATACCATTGTAGGGGAAAGAGAATTAGTTCCCATCAATACAAAACAACCAAACACGATGGCAAACAACAACATAGGTGAGAAAAAAGAACGTGTTTTAAAACCTATTGAAAATAAAAAAGCCAATCAAACTCAAGCTATTGATGAATTATTTTAAATTGATGTGCAAACAAAGCATACTGTTTGGCAAATCAGTTCTTGACAAAGCAAGGTGAGTTTTACTAGAATACGGAATTTAGTTGGGTCGTTAGCTCAGTCGGTAGAGCAGCGGACTTTTAATCCGTTGGTCGAGCGTTCGAATCGCTCACGACCCACCAAATTTTAAAAGCCTAAACAATTGTTTAGGCTTTTTTTCTTTTATGCTGTTTTAATAACAAGATTTTTATGCTGAAACACCTGTAAAACTCGTCATTTTGAATTTTCCATAGGAAAACGAAGAATCTTAATAGATTGTTTTGTAAAAAGATTCTTCGCTTATGTTCAAAATACCGAATTGTAAAAAATAAAGTTTTCCAAGAGTTTTATTCTCTATCAGGCAAAATAGCGTTTAATACAATAGCCAATAACGCACACAAGCCCACACCAGAAAAAGCCATCGTACCTAACTTAATCAACATGCCACCAATACCAACTGTTAGCACAGAGCTAACAATGACAAGATTTTTCGGACGCATTAAATTCACTTGTGCTTCTATCAGCGTTTTTAACCCCAAAGAAGCAATTGTGCCAAAAAGCAATATCATCACACCACCCATCACAGGCATTGGAATAGAGTGTAAAAATGCATTGAATTTACCAAAAAACGCCATAGCAATCGCGAAAATAGCCGCATACGTCATAATCACTGGATTACTGTTTTTGGTAATCATCACCGCGCCAGTTACTTCTCCATAAGTCGTTACAGGAGGACCACCAATCAAACCTGCTGCGCACACACCCAAACCATCTCCCATCAATGTTTTATCCAAACCAGGTTCTTTTGTGTAATCTTTACCTGTTACCGCACCAATTGCCATAATGCCACCGATATGTTCAATCGCAGGCGCAATGGCAACAGGCAACATAAATAAAGCCGCTTGCCAGTTAATTTCAGGCGAAGTAAATTGTGGTACAGCAAACCAAGGCGCATCAATCACTGCTTGAAAATCCACCACGCCCAAAAGCAATGCCAAAACATACCCAGAAGCCACACCAATCAAAATCGGAATAAGTTTCATCATTTTGCTGCCGAACACGGTTACCAACACCGTTACACCAAAAGTAAAGCAAGAAAGCAAAATAGACACGCTGTAATCAATCACTTGCTCACCTCCTGCTTGCCCCATTGCCATTTGGCTGGCTGTAACTGCAACAGACAAACCAATCACCATAATTACAGGACCAATCACCACAGGTGGTAAAAGTTTATGTACCGCCTCCAAACCGCGCCAACGAATCAAGCCAGCAAAGATAAAATACATAAACCCCGCAGCAAATAGCCCAAACATAGTTGCGCCCAATCCCCAAGTCGTTTTAGCCGCAATAATCGGCGCAATAAACGCAAACGATGAACCTAAAAAAATGGGTACTTTACGTTTGGTTAATACCTGAAACAACAACGTACCAATACCTGCACCCAGCAACGCCAAAGCAGGATTTAATCCAGTTAATAAAGGCACCAATACCATTGCACCAAAGGCAACAAATAGAATTTGCGCTCCTGCAATCGCTGTTTTCACTTGTTGAAACATTGTTTCTCCCTATCAATCAATAAACCCGTAAACAGACGAATTATAGCGTATAACCGTTTTAGCTTTGCTTATGCTTCGCAGAAACTTCGTTTAGCTTCGTTTTCAGGCAGCCTGAAACATTTAGTTAAACTATTTAGTATTGATAATAATTATCATTTATGATAAAGTAAATAGCATCTAAAACCGTATCAAGGATTTTGTAATGCTTAAAAAACTTCTATCAGTTATTGTTATATTTGCAATCTCTATTTCTCCTGTTTTTGCTAAAGAATTTGAAGGTTTTTATTATTACTATTATCTTCCTGAAAATGGAAGTTTTAATCATTATGAAACCAGAAGTGGTAAAACGACTGTTGACGAAGCGATTTCACAAGCCATTCAAAAAGGTGAATATCATGAGTTGGAAACGCTTTTAGAAACCAGTAGAGTTGACCCAAAAACGGCTGAAAAAATTGTTGAATTAGTTAAAAAGAATAAACTTAAAGAAGCCGAAGAACTTTTTGAAACTGGTCATACCAGTGCCAGTGAATTCGTTAGTGAAACATCAACTTCCAGTTGGACTGGTTTTCGTTATGATTATGGAAGTAATGTTGTCAAACAATCGGCAAAAAATATTAGCAAATCTGCAAAAGATGCTAAAAAGTTAAATAATGGTAAGGCATATGATTTAGCCAAAGAAAGAGGGTTTAAGAATGCCCATGATTTAAAAAAATATGCAGTAAAAGGACAAAGAGATACAAACATATCTCATTATAATATGTATTACAACTCTAAAACAAAAGAATTATTTTTACAACATAATTCAACAGGTAAATTTATTAAAATTGATTAAAAAGGAAGCCCTAATGACTAAAATGTACATGGATTTTCGTTTATGTTCAGAAAAAATTAACTTTGATTTTTCTGATTTAATTCATTATGGTGAAATTGAAAAGAATAATATTGGCGATATTAACAGTTTAACCAATAATATAATACAGTGTTGTTATTGGAGTTGTACAACAACTGAAAGAAAAAGTCATTATTTAGACAGTGATGATATATTAAAAGATTTTTATGAAGAAATAAAACCAAATTTAGAAAAAATTAAAGAAAGAATAAAAAAACTTAATTTAGAAGTTTATATATGTATTGTTATAGAAAAAGAACACGAAGAAGATACTTATGCTTTAACAATAAGTAAAGAAATGATTTCATTTTTGAATGAAATTAACGCTAATTTAGATTTTGATTTGTATTTAGATTAAATTTTAATATAAACAAATAGTTAATCCTTAAAACTTCCGCTGTTTTTATTTTAGCCTGAAAATAAATCATTAAAACAATTATGATGCGAGTACCACTGGTAATTAGGCTAAACATTTATCAAAAAATCAAGTAGATGCTTTATTTGGAAATAAAAATTGGCATACAAATGGGATTAAAAAGAAAATTGCAAAAGATTATGGAAAACAACTGCGTGGTTCTGATAATTTTGACTTTTATCGTGCTAAAAATGGAGATATTTATATTCAAGGTAACAAATCTCCTAATCGTATTAAAATTGATATAGAAAGGTTTAAATAATGTTTGTGAAATTTAGCCTTACGATTTATGGTGTAAATTTTACACCAGATAAAATTGTTAATAACTTAAACACTACATTGGTTGTCGATGAAATGGTTGTTGATCATATGTATATGGGAAAAGATATAGAAACTAATCTCTTATCTTTTGAGCATAAAAATAAGTTTTCAAAAGAATACCATGATAGAGAATATGAACAAGAATTTGTTGATTTCTTTAAAAATAATTACGAACTTTTAAAAGAATATGGTGCAGAAGAATTTGTTCTTATGATGGATATTTTTTATTGCGACCAGTGTAATTTTGAAATATTTGACAAAGGAAAACTTAAAGAGTTGGCAAAAGGTGATGTGAGTTTACCAATTAGTGTTTACTATCTTGAACCTGATGATTATTACAGCGACTTATATTATCAATTAAATCCTGATTTGAAATATGGAGAGCGATTGTAAGATTAATTAAAACGTATAACCGTTTTAGCTTCGCTTCGCTCGCAGAAACTCAGTTTTGACTTCATCAAAACTTCGTTTTCAGGCAGCCTGAAACATTTAGTTAAACTATTTATTATTGATAATAATTGTCATTCATACCAAAGTAAATAGCATCTAAAACCGTATCATAGATTTTGTAATGCTTAAAAATCGGATTGTGTAAAGGCTTCAATCTTGTTTATTGATGTTTCTGTTCTTGTGTTTGTTTGATGAAGTGTTTGTATCGCTTTATTAAACGAGATGTTGAGCTGTCGTGGGGTTGTTCTGTGTTGTCGTTAAACTCGGACAAAATGGTTTGTGCAAGTTGCTTGCCTAGTTCTACGCCCCATTGGTCAAAGCTGTTGATGCCCCAAATAATGCCTTGTACAAAAACTTTGTGTTCATACATAGCGATGAGTGTACCCATATTTTTAGGATTGATTTTTTGCATCAAAATCATATTGCTGGGACGGTTGCCACTGAATGTTTTGTGTGGAACAAGTTGTGCGATACGTTGTTCAGGCAGCCCTTGTGCGCGAAGTTCGGCTTCAGCTTCTTCTGCTGTTTTACCACGCATAAAGGCTTCCGCTTGGGCAAAAACGTTGGCAACTAAAATATTATGTTGGTTGGAGTGTCTGCTTTTTTCTAGGCTGACAATCATATCAATGGGGATAATGTGCGTGCCTTGATGCAATAGTTGGAAAAATGCGTGTTGTCCGTTGCTGCCTGTTTCGCCCCAAATGATTGGACACGTGAATGTGTTTGTGGCTTTGCCATCAAGTTGTATGCTTTTGCCATTGGATTCCATATCCAATTGTTGAATAAATCTTGGTAGATGATGCAAATGCTCATCGTAAGGAGCGATGACGTGGCTTTTGCCGTTGTAAAAATTGTTGTACCACACGCCTAATAATGCGAGTGTAACAGGTAAATTATGCGTGAGCGGTGTGTTAATGAAGTGTTGATCCATTAAATGCGCACCTTCTAACATTTCAATAAATTGTTCTTCACCTAGATAAAGCATAATGGGTAAACCAATCGCTGACCATAAGCTGTATCGTCCGCCAACCCAGTCCCAAAATTCAAACATATGTGTGGGATTGATGCCAAATTCCACTACAGCTTGTTGATTGCTGGAAACGGCAACAAAATGTTTGGCAATATCAGCTTGGCTGGCGGTTTTTAAAAACCATTCGCGTGCTGCTAATGCGTTGGTGATGGTTTCTTGTGTGGTGAATGTTTTGGATGCGATGATGAATAATGTGGTTTCAGGCTGCACTTTTGCTAGCGTGTCTTGCAATTGTGCATCATCTACATTGGATACAAAATGCATACGTAAACGCTGATGTCCAAAAGGGCGGAGCGCGGTACACATCATTCTTGGACCCAAGTTGGAACCGCCAATACCAATATTGATGATGTCGGTAATGGCTTGATTGGTGTAACCTTTCCATTGTCCATCGCGCACTTGTTGTGCAAAGTCTGCCATTTGTTGCAAGACTTGATTGATTTTTGGCATTACATTTTGATTGTCTACGTAAATAGGCGTGTTGGCACGGTTGCGCAAGGCAATGTGTAAGGCAGCACGTTCTTCGGTAACATTGATTTTTTCGCCTTGAAACATTTGCTTCATACGTTCTGGAACGCCTGTATCACGCGCCAATTGCACCAAGTCTGCCATAATGGTGTCATTGATACGGTTTTTTGAATAATCTACGCTAATGCCCCCCACTTCTAACCAATATCGTTCGGCGCGTTGTGGGTCTTTGGCGAACACATCGCGTAAATGCTCGTGTTTGGTTTCTGTGTGGTCATCAATCAATTTTTGCCAAATAGGTAAATCTGTTGGAAATTTCATATCTTTAAAAACATTAGTCTTTTTCAGGCTGCATCGTATAGTGGTGGGAACGTAAACTGTTTTTACCTTTAGCCAATTGCAAACTAGCGGTTTCGCCCAAACGCAAAGCCAAACCAATTGCTAAAATATCAATCACAACTAATTGTAATAAGCGCGACACCATTGGCGTGTAACGCGAACTGTCTTCTGAAACTTGTGTGGTCAGTATACAATCGGCTAATTGTGTGAGTGGTGATTCAGGGCGTGTAATCGCAATGACTTGCGCACCGTTTTCTTTGGCGATACTCACTGCATCAAGTACTTCAATGGACGCACCAGAATTG
>JAFSQZ010000058.1 GCA_017446355.1 Neisseriaceae bacterium | reverse complement strand
ATGACAGGCGTTTTTTCAGGCTGCTTGAAAGATTTGAAAGAGAAAGTTAAGCAGTTATGCTTGTTTGCTGTTTGCTGTTTGCGACATAATTATACCGTGTCTGATTCATTTTATCAATCCTATCTTGTTGAAAATATTGAGAAAAATGGTTTTTACTGATAAACCAAATCCAATTTCAGGCTGCCTGAAATGGGGAGAGTATAACAAAAAATGTTTTTCACTAAAAATTATTGGATTGATTTTTAGGAAAGTGTTGTAAATAGGCGTAAATTTAAAAAGTGTAAATAATGCTAGGGATTTCTACATATTATCCTTGTGCTTCACTCATAAATGACGAATTTTGCAAAAATTTTAAACAGTACTGCCCATAAAAAATCTCTGTTTTAAAAAACAGAGATTTTTTCAAATAATCAGATGACTTCTTGTTTGTGTTGCTGTTGATACTCATCTGCGTGTTTTTGTTCCACAAAGGGACCCACGCGTACCACGTATCCTGATTTTTGTTTCACCATAATCGCTTTTTGCGACAATTTGGCTTTTTGTAAAGACTGACTTGTCTGCTCTAAAAATGCTTGTGCATCTTGTTGATTGTCAAAAGTTTTCAAATCAGCATAAATACTTTGGCTTTTTTTTGCTTCAACAACTTGGTCTTTTTCAATCACTTTACCTGTTTTCAATGGTTCAATACGAACTTTGGCTGTCCCAAATGATAAAAAGCCCAATTTATTAGCGGCTGCACGAGAAACATCCATCACGCGATTACTGTGAAAAGGTCCGCGATCATTGATGCGTACCACCACGCTTTTACCGTTAGCAAGATTGGTTACGCGTGCATAACTGGGAATAGGCAAAGTTGGGTGAGCTGCTGTCATCATATTCATATCAAAACGCTCACCACTAGATGTTTTCTTGCCGTGAAAACCAGGACCATACCAAGAGGCACGTCCTGTTTGCGTATAGTTGTCGGCTACTTTGGTAGTGGGATAATAACGTTTACCTGCTACTTTGTAACTTAAATTAGCCGTAGGATGAAGCTTTTCAGAAACGACCACAGCATCAGGTACATATTTACCACCCACATCAGCTTTATGCGCTACTGTATGGCTTACTTGTGCTGGTGTAGCATTAACTGCATTTAAGCTACCGATCGCTATTAAAGTCATCATACTAACAAAAAAAGTATTTTTGGCTTTTGTCAAAACAAGTTCCAATTCTCGAGTTGATAGGGTTTTTGTTATACAGGAATCAAACGTCGCCAAACGTTAAATTAAATGCCACCTGCATAACCTTGTTGCCGCCACGCTTCAAAAACGGTGATGGCAACAGTATTCGATAAATTCATACTGCGATTATCGGGCATCATTGGAAAACGGATTTTCTGTGTTTCAGGCAGCGTTGCCAAAATATCAACAGGTAATCCGCGTGTTTCTGGACCAAATAAAAAAACATCGCCTGCCTGAAAAGACACTTGATCGGGACGTGTTTTACCTTTGGTGGTGAGTGCAAAAATGCGCCGTCCTTTTAAGGCTACTAAACAGTCGTCAAAAGTTTCATGCACAATCATGCGTGAAAACTCGTGATAATCCAATCCTGCGCGTTTCATTTTGCTGCTGTCTAACGGAAAGCCCAAAGGTTTCACTAAATGTAGTTCACAACCCGTGTTAGCACATAAACGAATAATGTTGCCAGTATTCGGTGGGATTTCAGGCTGGTAAAGGACAACAGTAAACATAGCTACTTTCTTTATTTTGGTTTATCGTTCTGATTTCAAAAGATTTTTTAAAATCGCGTTTTCTTGAACGAACACGCAAATATGCCTTGTTATTTTTCATCTGTCAAAATTTTTTCACAAATTTCTTGCCAATAACCACACATAAATTTCGTTAACGCCTGATTTTCGTAATGTTCGCGCTAACTCAAAAATGGTTGATCCTGTTGTCATAAGATCTTCAATTATCAATATTTTACGATTTTTAACATTGTGATGAACACAAAATGCAGCACGAATATTGGCTTTGCGTTCAGTAGCCTTTTTTAAGGTACTTTGTGGTGGACGATGTTGGCGTTGCACGGTATCAATGGGCAATAAAGGCAAATGATAATGTTGAGTAATCCATCGTGCCAATTCATCACATTGATTAAAACCGCGAAACACACGCCGTTTCGTACTCATTGGCATCGCTAATACACCATCTATTTTCGTTTCAGGCAGCCAAAGTGGTGGATTAGCCAACATCAATTCAGCTAAAAGTTGTCCATAAGCAATGTGTTGCACGTGTTTAAATTCGTGCAACAATGCAGGAATTGGAAATTGATAATGCAGTGATGCCCAAAGTTTGTTCACAATGGGTGCTTCTTTTTGACACGCACCACAAACCGCGTTGCCAACACTTTTTTTAGCGCAGATAGGACATTTATCTGTTGTATCATGGTAAAGCACGGTTAAATCTTGCGCACAAGCAGCGCACAAGCACGAAAATTCCGATAACTTATCCACTGGCTCGTGGCATAATAAGCACATTTGATGGCGAAACACACTCATGATTTCACTCTATTTAATTCACGGCTGGGGTGTAAATGCCCATATATTCAAAGACTTTCTTACATTGCTGCCTGAAAACTGGCAAACACGCGCCCTAAATTTAGTAGGACATGATAATCAACCTTTGGTAGGTGAATTTTCCATTATTCAGGCAGCTGACGACATTGCTAAACACATCACGCACCCCAGTTTTGTGTTAGGCTGGTCATTGGGTACACAAGTTGCGCAACATCTTGTCGCACGTTATCCTGAAAAAATACAAGGCATTATTTTAATATCAGGTTTTGCCAAATTGCGCAAAAGCGAAGATTATCCAGAAGGTATTGATAACGCTTTATTAAGTAAAATGGTACAGCTTTTTCAACACGATTACGCCAAGCATGTTCGCCAATTTTTAGAATTACAACTGCTACACACTCCAGAAAGACGTTTTATTATTGAGCAAATTATGCCTGACTTAATTCAACACGGCAGTCCCAGTGCTTTACGTAGCGCACTTGATGCACTGGAACAAGCCGACACACGCGCTTTGCTGCCTGAATTAAATGTACCTACTTTAATTTTGTGTGGCAACAAAGACACGCTAACCCCACCGCGTATGAGTCATTATTTAGCACAACATTTACCACAAGCCAAAATGATAGTATTAGACAAAGCAGCACACGCACCGTTTTTAAGCCACGCGCAATTGTGTGTAGCACATATTCAAGATTTTATTCAACGCGTTCAGGCAGGATAGATTATCAGTTCCAATTAAATATTTCAAAACGACTATGATTGAAGTTTATTTGAGGTATAAAACATTACAAATCAATCTCTTAAAGATTCAGCTCTTTTACTTGCCTTGTTATTTTAATGGTTTTAATAGTCTATAAATAAACGCTTCAAAAGCAATCTTGGAACAATGAGCGTAGTGTGCAGATAATTAAAGTTTTTCAGGCAGCCATTATCATTATATTGTCATGGTGAGCTGATAGTTGATATGATAGTTGATAAGAAAGGTATTTTAAGAAAGGTGTTTATTGAAGCGAAAAATAAATACGCATAAAAAACAAAGCATAAGTGTTCTGGTTAAAAAAAGAGCGAGAAAGTACTTGTCAAATTTATAGGTTAAGGGTATGATTCGCCTTCTTTGCTGAACGAACGTAGTTTTGCGCGAGTT
>JAFSQZ010000057.1 GCA_017446355.1 Neisseriaceae bacterium | reverse complement strand
TGTGTGGTTTAAACCGTCAAGACACTTTATTAAACAAACAAGCAAAACTGATTGCACAATTACAACTTTCAGGCAGCCTAAATGCACAAGCTGTTTTGCGCAAACATCAAATTGATACGCAAAAAATGACACGCGTCAGCATTATTCGTGGTTGCGCATTCACACATTCAGGCAGCCTGAATAATGATTTAATTTATCCTGTAAACACTTGGTCAGGACGTTTGATTGATGGCGAAGATGGTTTTCAATATTTTGATTCAACAGATAAATTTTACGTATTTGCCCCCCATCAATATCTTGCGCCAGCAAGAGTGTCCGCCGAACACATTATTTCATTAGACGAAGTCAAAACCATACGCAAAGCGTTGGTGGCAAAAGTCGCCTTACGACACGACGGCTTTTGGTATGAACAAGAACGTTTGATGCTGCCTGAAAACTTTTGAAAGTAATGTTACATAAAATGTCTGTAATTTTTGTAAAATATGCTCATTGATACTGATTAAAAAGAGAACAATGATGAAAAAAATTCGTAAAGCCGTTTTTCCTGTTGCAGGTTTAGGAACACGATTCTTACCTGCCACAAAAGCCAGCCCAAAAGAAATGTTACCTATTGTGGATAAGCCTTTAATTCAATACGCCGTAGAAGAAGCGATTGATGCAGGGTGTACCGAGATGATTTTTATTACAGGACGCAATAAACGCAGCATTGAAGATCATTTTGATAAAGCTTACGAATTGGAAACAGAATTGGCGTTGAAACACAAAGACGCATTACTGCAAACCGTACAAAATATCATACCCAGTCATATCAACTGTATTTACATTCGTCAATCCGAAGCATTGGGTTTGGGACACGCGGTATTGTGTGCCGAGTCTGTGGTGGGCGATGAGCCATTTGTGGTGATTTTGGCAGACGACTTAATTGATGGTGAAACAGGTGCAACGCGTCAATTGATTGAATTGCATCAACAAACTCAAGCCAATGTGATTGCCGTAGAAGAAGTTGCGCCTAACGAAACAGCTTCTTATGGCATTGTGAGCATTCATTCTGAAAAAGGTTTAAATTGGGTCAATCAAATTGTAGAAAAACCCAAACCAGAAGTTGCGCCGTCTAATTTAGCCGTAGTGGGACGATACGTATTAAATCCACAAATTTTTAATCACTTGAAAACCATTGGACGCGGTGCAGGTGGCGAAATTCAACTAACCGATGCCATTGCGCAACTGATGACACAACAAAAACTCTTGGCACATCATTTTGAAGGCAAACGTTACGATTGTGGCAGCAAATTAGGTTATCTAGAAGCCACAGTGGCTTACGGATTAAAACACCCCACGTTAGGTGCAGATTTTCGTGCCTTATTAAACAAAATGCGTTAGCATTCAGGCTGCCTGAAAACCAAACCCAAATCATTTTTACCTTATGAAATTATTGATTACAGGCGGTGCAGGATTTATCGGTTCTGCACTGATTCGCTATCTTATTCACCATACTGAACACAGCGTTATCAACATAGATAAGCTCACCTATGCAGGAAATCTTGCCAATTTAGCAAGCGTTTCAGGCAGCCAGCGATATCTGTTTTATCAAACAGACATTACAGAACAAACCGTTTTATCTAAAATTTTAAACAAACACCAACCCGATGCCATCATTCATCTTGCTGCCGAAAGTCATGTAGACAGAAGCATAGATACAGCAGAACACTTTATTCACAGCAACATTATCGGCACGTATGCGTTATTAGAAACGACACACCATTACTGGCAAACGCTGCCTGAAAAACAACAACAAAACTTTCGTTTTTTACACGTATCCACAGACGAAGTGTATGGAGATTTAGGGAAAAGCGAAGACTGCTTTCACGAAAACAGTCCCTATGCACCGAATAGTCCCTATTCAGCCAGCAAAGCCGCCAGCGATCATCTCGTACGCGCGTGGCACAAAACGCATCAATTGCCCACCATCATCACACACAGCAGCAACAATTACGGTCATTTTCAATATCCAGAAAAACTCATTCCCAAAACCATTATTTCCGCACTCAACGGCAAACCCATTGAAATTTATGGCACAGGTGAACAAATCCGTGATTGGCTATACGTAGATGAACACATTCGCGCCTTATATTGCGTATTACAAAACGGTCGTATTGGTGAAAACTACTTAATTGGTGGGCAAAATCCACAAACCAATATAGCCATTGTGCAACAAATTTGCACCTATTTAGAAGAACTTGCCCCCAACAAGCCTGCTCATATTCAGCATTACCGTGATTTAATCACCCACATCACCGATCGCAAAGGACACGATATGCGTTACGCACTAGACAGCAGCAAAATTCAACAGCTTGGTTGGTGTGTACAAACAACATTCACAGAAAGTTTAAAAAACACAGTGCAATGGTACATAACAAACAAAATATGGTGGCAAAACATACAGGCAGCCTGAAAACAACTTCCCCATCAAGCACACAAAAACAAAATCATCAATTACCAAATAACCGATTAACATATGTGAAAATACACAAAAATTTTGCCATAAATAAAAAAATCGCTTACCCTTACCACTTTTATTTTCAGGCAGCCTGAAAAGACTGCAAACCCCATACCCAGCAAACAAAATATTGCACAAGCATTAAAAACAGCTATTTATCTATCATAAATAAATGAATGAAAGAATAATCAATGAATAATCACACTTTAAAAAAAGTCGCCATCTACACCGCAGGAGCCATCACAGGTGTAGCATTAAGTGTTAGTTTGCAAAGCTTTGCCAAAGACAACAAAATTGGTAGCGAAGCCCTACCAATTGATTCATTGCGCACAATGGCAGAAGTATATAGTCAAATCAAAGCCAATTACGTTTCCGAAGAAAAAGACGAAAAAATCTTGGAAAACGCAATGAAAGGAATGGTTTCAGGCTTGGATCCACATTCAGAATATATGGACAAAAAAGGCTATGTAGACCTAAAAGAAAGCACTTCTGGCGAATTTGGTGGTTTAGGTATGGAAGTCGGAATGGAAGACGGCTTTCTCAAAGTGGTTGCCCCTATTGAAGACACACCTGCTGAACGTGCAGGTGTTAAAAGTGGTGATTTTATTGTCAAAATCAACGATGAATCCACACGCGGTATGAGCGTTACCGATGCAGTCAAAAAAATGCGCGGCAAACCCAATACCAAAATCACACTAACTTTATCACGCAAAGACAGCAGCAAACCAATAGTTGTACATTTAACACGCGCCATTATCAAAGTAAAAAGCGTGCGCTCACACCTCTTGGAAGAAGGCTACGGCTACATACGTGTTACTCAATTCCAGGAACGCACCATAGAATCAGTTGCCCAAGAGATAAAAAATTTACGCGACAAAAATCAAGGCGCATTAAAAGGTTTGGTATTAGATTTACGCGATGATCCAGGTGGTTTACTCACCAGTGCAGTTGGTGTTTCAGCAGTATTTTTAAACAAAGATGAAGTAGTAGTCAGCACCAAAGGACGTGATCAAAAAACAGGTTTATTACTCAAAGCAAGCCCAGAAGACTATCTGCTTGCCACAAACAAAGATCCACTCAAAGACTTACCCAGTGAAATCAAAGAAATCCCTGTTACAGTATTGATAAACTCTGGTTCAGCGTCAGCATCAGAAATTGTAGCAGGTGCTTTGCAAGATCATAAACGCGCCGTGATTGTAGGGACACGCAGTTTCGGAAAAGGTTCCGTTCAATCCGTGATGCCACTTTCCAATGGTGGTGCAATGAAACTAACGACCGCACTGTATTACACACCGAACGATCGCTCTATTCAAGCAACAGGCATTGTGCCAGATGTAGAAGTTGCCGACAAAAACCGCACTTTTGAAAGTCGAGAAGCCGATTTATCAGGGCATATTGGCAACCCATTAGGAGCAGAAGACGTTAAAGGCGAAGTGAAAAACGAAACAGAAAGCGAAACAGAAGACAAAACCGCTTCTGCTGAAACAAATACTGAACCACAAACAGAAGAAAAAGAACCAGCAGATAAAACAGCAGATAAAGACAATAAAAACAGTAAAGACAACGAAGATTTGTCTTCACGTCGTATCCCCAATCCTACCAAAGATAAACAATTACGCCAAGCTTTGGACTTATTAAAAGACCCAGCAAAGTGGCAACAATCTTTAGGTGTAGGTATTGAAAAAGCCAAAACAACCAAAAAGCAGGAAGATAAATAATAATTTGGTAATCTCTAAAAATTAAAAATTCGAGTGTCATTGCGAGATGTTTTCGTAGAAAAAACGTGGCAATCCAATAAATTGCGAAGTGTTATCAACGCCATAAGATGGTGTAACAGTATGACAAAGCTGTTCAGATTACCTACTTTTTATAAGAAATAATGAGTTACAACGCCTTGCGGCATTGATAAAAAATATGACGATTTTTATTGGATTGCCACGATTTGACTTCGTCAAATCTAGCAATGACACTGTTTTTTTGTTTCAGGCTGCCTGAACATAATTTTTAGAGATTACCATTTATCAAAACCAAATTATTCATTTGATTTTAAAAAGTTTTCAGGCAGCCTGAAATCAATCGGAGCAAATTCGGAGCAAATAATGAATAACATTCAAATCATCTTTGCCTTTTTAATATGCAGTCTTCTGTTGATTACCCCAAGTTTTGCCCAAACAAAAAAGCAAGTTCAAAAATATCCTAATATTCAAGGTAAAATAATTAAAGAAATTCCGTATCAAGATAAAACAGGCAAAAATGTGATTGTTATCACAAAAACAGATGATTTAATTAAAACTAATGAGTATGAAGATGTTTTTCATAATGAAGAAATTTTCGCCTATCGTTTTAATTTGGACCAACGCAATGCACAAGGTCAAATTAAACGAGAATGGCAAGTTTATGATTATATTCATGATTGTGTGTTTGATAGCGTTTTAGAATTTCACACAAAACATATTCAAATTACCGATTTAAATCACAACGGCATTAAAGAAGTTTGGTTACCTTACACGCTTACCTGCACTTCTGATGTCAGTCCAATGACAAGAAACATTATTATGTACGAAGGACGACAAAAATACGCTTTGCGTGGATTTTCAAAAATTAAATTAGGTGGCGAAGACAGGTGTGATGACGGCAAACCATATAAGGAAGAATATGCACATCTGTGCGTTAAAGACGGCTATATAGGCGGAAATTATCAAATGGATAAAGCATTAAGCGAAAATCCAGCATTTCGTGCTTTTGCTCAATCTTTGTGGGATAAAGTTAAATCAATCGTTACCTACGGAAATGATAATTAAAGTTTTTTCAGGCAGCCTGAAACCGCCTTTTTGGACAGCATTTAAATACAATTAAACAGAAGTAAAATAAAATAAAATGAAATAGGAACTTGTCAAAACCAATAAAACGAAATATAATCCGCGTTTCTTTTCGCCTATATTAGGCATTCTCCCTTTGGGACCAAGACTGATTTGCTAGAACCTCTAGGTTTCAGGTTTGCTTTAAAAGCAAAAGTTTTCAGGCAGCCTGAAAGTGGTAAATTAAGTTGGATTTTTTAAAGGCTTATAAACATGATTCAAATGCAGACCATCTTAGATGTGGCTGACAACTCTGGTGCGCGTCGCGTGATGTGTATCAAAGTTTTAGGCGGCTCTAAGCGTCGCTACGCTAATGTTGGCGACATTATTAAAGTAGCAGTAAAAGATGCTGCTCCACGTGGGCGCGTTAAAAAAGGTGATGTTTACAATGCTGTTGTGGTTCGTACTGCAAAAGGTATTCGTCGTCCAGATGGCGCGTTGATTAAGTTTGATAACAATGCTGCGGTATTGTTAAACAACAAACTTGAACCAATGGGTACACGTATTTTCGGTCCAGTAACTCGCGAGTTACGTACTGAACGTTTTATGAAAATTGTTTCATTAGCACCTGAAGTGCTGTAAGGAAGGTTAGCGATGAACAAAATTATTAAAGGCGACCAAGTTATCATTATCGCTGGTAAAGATAAAGGTAAACAAGGTAAAGTAGTACGTGTTCTGGGTGAAAAAGTGGTGGTTGAAGGTGTAAACGTTGTTAAACGTCATCAAAAACCAAACCAAATGCGTGGTATTGAAGGTGGTATTATTACAAAAGAAATGCCTTTGGCAATTTCTAACGTAGCGATTTTCAATCCTGAAACCCAAAAAGCAGACCGTGTTGGTATTAAATTAGTTGAAGGTGAAGGCAAAGTAAAACGAGTTCGCATCTTCAAATCAAACGGTGCAGAAGTACCAGTTAATCGTGAGGTTTAATTATGGCACGTTTGCAAGATTTTTATAAAAACACAGTTGTGCCTGAATTGATGAAACAATTCGGCTACAAATCCATTATGGAAGTGCCTCGCATTGAAAAAATCACCTTAAATATGGGTGTGGGTGAAGCAGTTGCTGATAAAAAAGTAATGGAACATGCTGTAGCTGATTTGCAAAAAATCGCAGGTCAAAAACCTGTTGTTACTGTGGCACGCAAATCTATCGCAGGATTTAAAATTCGTGATAACTATCCAGTAGGTTGTAAAGTTACATTGCGTCGTGAAAGAATGTTTGAATTCTTGGATCGTTTGGTAACCATTGCTTTGCCTCGTGTGCGCGACTTCCGTGGCGTAAATGGCAAATCTTTTGATGGTCGCGGTAACTACAATATGGGTGTTCGTGAACAAATCATTTTCCCAGAAATTGAATACGATAAAATCGACGCTTTGCGCGGTTTAAACATCACCATCACCACTACTGCAAAAACTGACGAAGAAGCGAAAGCTTTATTGTCTTTATTTAAATTTCCGTTTAAAGGTTAATTATGGCTAAGAAAGCACTTATTAATCGTGAAGCTAAGCGTGTTGCTTTGGCTAAAAAATACGCTGCAAAACGCGCAGCTATTTTTGCAGTCATCAATGATGCGAATGCAACAGATGAAGAGCGTTTCGAAGCTCGTCTGAAATTACAATCCATTCCACGCAATGCATCGCCTGTTCGTCAACGTCGTCGTTGTGCGCTTACTGGTCGTCCACGTGGTGTATTCCGTAAATTCGGTTTGGGTCGTATCAAAATCCGTGAAATCGCTATGCGTGGTGATATTCCGGGTGTTATTAAAGCCTCTTGGTAATAGGAGTATAAGAAATGAGTATGCATGATCCTATTTCCGATATGTTGACCCGTATCCGTAATGCACAGCGCTCTAATAAAGTAGCGGTGGCAATGCCTTCATCAAAACTTAAATGCGCGATTGCACAAGTTTTGAAAGAAGAGGGTTATATCGAAGATTTTTCAGTTTCTGCTGATGTAAAACCTGTTTTATCAGTTTCATTGAAATACTATGCAGGCAAGCCAGTAATTGAACAAATCAAACGTGTATCACGCCCAGGTTTGCGCGTTTATAAAGGTTCGGAAGAAATTCCTACTGTTATGAACGGTTTGGGTATTGCGATTGTAAGCACTTCAAAAGGAGTGATGACTGATCGTAAAGCTCGCGCTGCTGGTGTTGGTGGTGAGTTGCTTTGTATTGTTGCCTAATTAGGGAGAGTTTTAAAGATGTCTCGCGTTGCGAAAAATCCAGTAACTGTACCTACTGGCGTAGAAGTAAAAGTAGAAACCAATCAATTAACTGTTAAAGGCAAAAAAGATTCATTGACATTACCCTTAACTGGTGCAGTAAAAGTTGAATTGAAAGATGGTCAATTAACTTTTGCAGCTGCTGACGAAAGCAAGCATGCTGCTGCAATGTCAGGTACTGTTCGTGCTTTAGTTGCCAATATGGTTAAAGGCGTATCAGAAGGTTTTGAGAAAAAATTAACACTAATTGGTGTGGGTTACCGTGCACAAGCACAAGGTAATGTTTTAAACCTTTCATTAGGTTTTTCACACCCTATTGCATATCAAATGCCAGAAGGCGTAAGTGTTGCAACTCCTTCTCAAACTGAAATCGTACTGACTGGTGCAGATAAACAAGCTGTTGGTCAGGCAGCTGCTGAAATTCGTGGTTACCGCCCACCTGAACCTTACAAAGGTAAAGGCGTTCGCTATGCAGACGAAGTGGTTGTCATGAAAGAAGCTAAGAAAAAATAATTGAGGCTGTAGTCATGAATAAAAAAATCGCAAGATTACGTAGAGCACGTAAAACTCGTGCTCGTATCGCAGATTTGAACATCGTACGTTTGTGTGTGTTCCGTACCAACAGTCATATTTATGCTCAAATCATCAGTGCAGAAGGTGACAAAGTATTGGCATCTGCTTCCACAGTTGAAGCTGAAGTACGTAAAGATTTGAAATCTGGTGGTAACACAGAAGCAGCAGCAGTTGTAGGCAAACGTATTGCAGAGAAAGCAAAAGCTGTTGGTGTGGAAAAAGTTGCTTTTGACCGTTCAGGCTTCCAATATCATGGTCGTGTTAAAGCTTTGGCTGAAGCGGCTCGTGAAAATGGTTTAAGCTTCTAATATTCGGAGACCAAAATGGCAAAACATGAAATAGAAGAACGCGGTGATGGCTTGATCGAGAAGATGGTTGCCGTAAATCGTGTAACCAAAGTGGTCAAAGGTGGTCGTATTATGGCGTTCTCCGCTTTGACAGTAGTTGGTGATGGTGATGGTCGTGTTGGTATGGGTAAAGGTAAATCACGCGAAGTGCCTGTAGCTGTACAAAAAGCTATGGATCAAGCACGTCGCAATATGATTAAAGTACCTTTAAAAAATGGCACAATTCATCACGAAGTAATTGGTAAACACGGTGCAACTAAAGTGTTTATGCAGCCTGCAAAAGAAGGTAGTGGTGTGAAAGCAGGTGGTCCAATGCGTTTGGTATTTGATGCAATGGGTGTACACAATATTTCTGCAAAAGTACACGGTTCAACCAATCCATACAACATTGTTCGCGCAACTTTGGACGGTCTTTCTAAACTGTACACTCCTGCTGAAATTGCAGCGAAACGTGGTTTAACAGTGGAAGAAATTTTAGGAGTAACCAATGAGTGATAAAAAAATCAAAGTAACGTTGGTTAAAAGCTTAATTGGTACCATTGAATCTCATCGTGCATGTGCTCGTGGTTTAGGCTTACGCCGTCGTGAGCATACTGTTGAGGTTTTAGATACCCCTGAAAATCGTGGCATGATTAACAAAATCAGCTACTTGTTGAAAGTAGAGCAATAATTATGTATTTAAACACTATTCAACCAGCAGAAGGTGCAACACATACCGCACGTCGTGTTGGTCGTGGTATTGGTTCAGGTTTAGGTAAAACAGGTGGTCGTGGTCACAAAGGTCAAAAAAGCCGTGCTGGTGGTTTTCACAAAGTTGGCTTTGAGGGTGGTCAAATGCCTTTGCAACGTCGCTTACCTAAACGTGGCTTTAAATCTTTAAGTGCTAAATTCAATGCAGAAATTCGCTTGAATGATTTAGCAATGGTTGCTGTTGATGTCATTGATGTATTGGCATTAAAACAAGTGGGTTTAGTACCTGCTCATGCACAAGTGGTTAAAGTTATTGCTTCAGGCAGCCTGAATAAAGCAGTAACTTTAAAAGGTATCAAAGTAACCAAAGGCGCACAAGCTGCTATTGAAGCTGCTGGTGGTAAAGTAGAAGAATAAGGCGTATTTCGTGGCGAATCAATTTTCTACTTCGGGAATGAAAACATTATTTAGCAATCCTGAATTGCGTAAAAGAATAATGTTTTTAATGGGTGCACTAATTGTATTCAGAATTGGTGCACACGTTCCTGTTCCAGGTGTCGATGCAGCCGCATTAGCTGATCTCTATAAGACGCAAGGGAGCGGAATCCTAGACATGTTAAATATGTTCTCGGGAGGCTCTCTTGAGCGTTTTAGTGTGTTTGCAATTGGTATTATGCCGTATATTTCTGCATCAATTGTTATGCAATTGGCATCAGAAATTATCCCATCTTTGAAAGCATTGAAAAAAGAGGGAGAAAGTGGTCGTAAAATCATAACAAAATACACTCGCATGGGAACAGTGGTTTTGGCAGCGATGCAAAGTTTTGGTGTGGCAGCATTTGTTTTGCAACAGCAAATTGTTGTGATTCCAGCGATTGAGTTTTACATCTCAACCATCACCTGTTTAGTGGGTGGCACAATGTTTTTGATGTGGTTGGGTGAGCAGATAACTGAACGTGGAATTGGTAACGGTATATCACTTCTCATTACTGCGGGTATTGTGGCAGGTATTCCTAAAGGAATTATGCAGCTTTGGACTTTGCGTGATTCCATTGGAATATTGACCAGCATCGCAGTTGTTGTGGGTGCAGCACTGCTTACGTATGCAGTGGTATGTTTTGAAAGTGCTCAACGAAAAGTACCAATACACTATGCAAAACGCCAGATGGGTAGACAGTCTGTTTTTATGCCTTTTAAGCTTAATATGGCTGGTGTAATTCCCCCTATTTTTGCTTCTAGCATCATTATGTTTCCAACAGTGTTAATGAGTTGGGTGGGCAATAACCCAAATAGTTTGCTAGGAAAAATTCTTGGAATGATGCAGCATGGACAACCTATTTTTACTGTTGTCTTTGCATCAGCAATTATCTTTTTCTGTTATTTCTACACAGCATTAACTTTTAATCCAAAAGAAATGGCGGAAAATTTAAAGAAAAGCGGTGCATTTATTCCAAGTATTCGTCCAGGTGAGCAAACATCTCGTTACTTGGAAAAAATTGTACTGTGTTTAACCTTGTTTGGTGCTTTGTACATCACTGTTGTTTGTTTGATTCCAGAGATTTTGACATCATACCTTGGAATTCCCTTTTATTTAGGTGGTACATCTTTATTGATTTTGGTTGTGGTGGTGATGGATTTTAGTACACAAATTAGTTCATACAATACAACACAGCGTTATGAAGATTTTATTAAACGCTCCGATAAAGTAACCACTCGTGATTGATTATGGCAAAAGAAGATACCATTCAAATGCAGGGTGAAATTTTAGAAACTTTGCCCAATGCAACATTCAAAGTAAAGTTGGAAAACGGACACGAAGTTCTCGGTCATATCTCTGGCAAAATGCGAATGCACTATATCCGTATTTTGCCAGGCGACAAAGTAACTGTTGAAATGACTCCTTATGATTTAACGCGTGCTCGCATCGTTTTCCGAGCTCGTTGACTATTTATATACTTGGATAAAGGAAGTAAATATGCGTGTACAACCTTCAGTAAAACCCATTTGTCGCAACTGCAAAGTTATTCGTCGTAACCGTGTAGTTCGTGTCATTTGTACTGACCCACGTCACAAACAACGTCAAGGCTAGTTTTACATAGTAGTAAGTTTGTGTTAAACTAATCAGCTTTTCTCTTTAAAGGAAAAATTATGGCTCGTATTGCAGGGGTAAATATCCCTAATAATGCACATATCGTAATGGGCTTACAGGCTATTTATGGTATTGGTGCTACTCGTGCAAAGAAAATTTGCGAAGCTGCAAATGTTTCAGGCAGCATTAAAGTGAAAGATTTGGACGAGGCACAATTGGAAGCTTTGCGTGAGCAAGTTGCTCAATATGAAGTAGAAGGCGATTTGCGTCGTGAAGTAACAATGAATATTAAACGCTTAATTGACATGGGCTGCTATCGTGGCTTGCGTCATCGTCGTGGTTTGCCTTGTCGCGGTCAGCGTACGCGTACCAATGCACGTACTCGTAAAGGTCCACGCAAAGCGATTGCTGGTAAAAAATAATTTAAGGAATTACAATGGCTAAAGCAAACACAGCATCACGTGTACGCAAAAAAATACGTAAAACCGTAAATGAAGGCATTGTGCATGTTCATGCATCTTTCAACAATACCATCATTACGATCACTGATCGTCAGGGCAATGCGTTGTCTTGGGCTACCTCTGGCGGTGCTGGTTTTAAAGGTTCGCGTAAAAGTACACCTTTCGCTGCACAGGTAGCAGCAGAAGCAGCTGGTAAAGTTGCCCAAGAATATGGCGTGAAAAATTTAGAAGTTCGCATTAAAGGTCCTGGACCTGGTCGTGAATCTTCTGTGCGTGCGCTCAATAACTTGGGTTTTAAAATTACAAGCATTACTGACGTAACACCGTTACCTCACAACGGTTGCCGTCCACCCAAAAAACGTCGTATTTAAGGAGTGATTGAGAATGGCACGTTATTTAGGTCCAAAGTGCAAATTAGCACGTCGTGAAGGCACGGATTTATTTTTAAAGAGTGCGCGTCGCTCTTTAGAAACTAAATGTAAAATGGAATCAGCTCCTGGACAACATGGAGCTAAAAAACCACGCTTATCAGACTACGGTTTGCAATTGCGTGAAAAACAAAAAATTCGCCGTATTTATGGCGTATTGGAGCGTCAATTTCGTCGTTACTTTGCAGAAGCAGATCGTCGCAAAGGTTCAACTGGTGAGTTATTGCTTCAACTATTAGAGTCTCGTTTAGACAATGTGGTATATCGTATGGGCTTTGGTTCAACTCGTGCCGAAGCGCGTCAATTGGTATCACATAAAGCCATTACCGTAAATGGTCAAGTAGTCAATATTCCTTCTTATCAAGTAAAAGCGGGTGATGTTGTTGCTGTTCGTGAGAAAGCAAAAAAACAAGTTCGTATTCAAGAAGCATTGAATTTGGCTACTCAAATTGGCTTGCCAACTTGGGTAAGTGTAGATGCAACCAAATTGGAGGGCGTTTTCAAAAACGTTCCAGAACGTACAGAATTGTACAGTGATATTAATGAACAATTAGTGGTTGAATTCTACTCTAAATAATAAATTGGTACAGTGAAGGACAGTTAAATGCAAAACAGCACTTCCGAATTCTTGAAACCTCGTCAAATTGATGTGGAAACACTTTCTGCTACGCGTGCGCGTGTGAGTATGCAGCCGTTTGAACGTGGTTTCGGTCATACTTTAGGTAATGCTTTGCGTCGTATCTTACTGTCATCAATGAATGGCTACGCTCCAACAGAAGTTGTTATCACTAACGTGTTACATGAATACTCAACACTGGACGGTGTTCAAGAAGATGTCGTTGATATTTTATTGAACATCAAAGGTGTTGTATTTAAGTTACATGGTAACAAAACAGAAGCAACCATTTCTTTGAAAAAATCAGGTTCAGGTCCAGTTTTAGCGAGTGATTTTGAAATTTCTCATGATGTAGAAATTATCAATCCAGAGCAAGTGATCTGTCATTTGGCTGAATCTGGCTCTATTGAAATGGAAGTTAAGGTTGAGAAAGGGCGTGGTTACCAAACCGTTTCTGGTCGTCGTCAAAATAAAGAACACAACAAAATTGGTGCGATTCAACTAGATGCAAGTTTTTCACCTATTAGCCGAGTAAGCTTTGAAGTGGAAGCTGCGCGTGTTGAGCAGCGTACAGATTTAGATGGTCTTATTTTAGACATTGAAACCAATGGTGCGATTGATCCAGAGGAGGCAGTTCGTACTGCAGCACGCATTCTTATTGATCAAATGTCTATCTTTGCTGATTTGGAAGGTACTCCAGCAGAGGTTGAAGAAGAGAAAGCACCTCCTATTGATCCTGTATTATTACGTCCAGTAGACGATTTGGAACTGACTGTACGTTCCGCAAACTGCCTAAAAGCCGAAGACATCTATTATATCGGTGACTTGATTCAACGTACAGAAACCGAGTTACTCAAAACGCCAAATTTAGGTCGTAAATCTTTGAATGAAATCAAAGAAGTTTTGGCGTCTAAAGGTTTAGCCTTGGGTTCTAAACTTGAATCTTGGCCTCCTGTTGGTTTGGAAAGATGATAACCATTGGGAATTGATTAAAGGAAATTGAAATGCGCCATCGTCATGGTAACCGTAAATTAAATCGTACTAGTAGCCATCGTGCTGCTATGTTGCGCAATATGGCTAATTCGTTGTTGACACATGAAACTATTGTAACAACTTTGCCAAAAGCAAAAGAATTGCGCCGCGTTGTTGAACCCTTGATTACTTTGGGTAAAAAACCTTCATTAGCTAATCGCCGTTTAGCGTTTGACCGCACTCGTGATCGTGATGTAGTGGTTAAATTGTTTGGGGATTTAGGTGTGCGTTTCGCTGCACGTAATGGTGGCTATGTTCGTATTTTGAAATGTGGCTTCCGTAAAGGCGACAATGCACCTTTGGCATTGGTTGAGTTGGTTGAAAAAGCAGCTGCTGAATAAGTTGAAATGCGTGAAAGGAAAAGGAAGTGAGTTCGTTCACTTCCTTTTTTTTTTTTGATGCTGCCTAGAAGAATGGTGAATTGATGGAACTTGAATCTTATATTGGAAACGAAGAAATGTTGCCTGTTATGCGATTATTACAGCAAGCAAAAGAGTGGCAACAATTAGATGTTGCTTTAAAAAAAGATGTTCCTATATCGTTACATTCTTATTTTCAAGTAGCTTGTGTGAAAGAGCATATTTTGTTTATTTATGCAAACAATGCTATGGCGGCGCGACGTTTAAAAATGCTTGCGTCTCAATTACTGGCAAATGCTCAACTGATGGATATCGCAATTCAAAAGATTGAAATCAAAGTTTCACCAAAGCAAGAAAAAACAAAAGAAAAAGAATCATTTCAATTCAAACAAGATGTTTTAAATGCATTTGAGAAAACTGCGCAGTCATTACCCCATCAATCTAGACTGGCTAATGCATTGATGGGATTAGTAAAACACCAGAGAAGTGTAAATAAATGTAAAAAAAACAAATAATAAGACAAATCTTATTTAGAAAGTGCATAATACGCTTTTTCGTGCTGACGTACTTGTCGGTGCTTTTGTTTGTTATTGATAAATAGGATAAAACATGAAAGCTTATTTGGGTTTAATTAGTGCTGTTGCGTTAACATTGGCTGCTTGTGGTGGTGAAGCTCCTGCACCTGCTGCAGAACCTGCTGCACCTGCTGAAGCTCCTGCAGCCGAGGCTCCTGCTGCTGTTGAAGCTACTCCTGCTTCTGAAGCTGCGTCTGCGTCTGCGCCTGCTGCGGAAGCTGCTGCGCCAGCTGCTGGTGATTGTTCAGTAGATATTACTGGTGATGACGCAATGAAATACAACTTGTCAGAAATCACTGTTAAAGCAAGCTGCGGTCAATTCACTGTTAATTTAGAACACGTTGGTACTGCGCCACTTGCTGCAATGGGACACAATGTTGTGATTGCTAAATCAGCAGACAAAAATGGTATCGTTGGCGACAGTGCTGCTAATGGTGGCAATGTGAAAGAAGATGATGAACGTGTAGTTGCTGCAACCAAATTGATTGGTGGTGGTGAAAAAACCAGCGTTACTTTTGATACTGCTAAATTGGAAAAAGGCGGTGCTTATGAGTTCTTCTGCTCATTCCCTGGCCACGTTGGCACAATGAGCGGCAAAGTAAACGTAGTAGACTAATACTGACTTCGTTTAAGTTGAATAAAAACGCTGCCTGCATTATTCAGGCAGCGTTTTTATAATATTGATTGATTTCAGGCAGCTTATATGCGCATCATTTATCATTTTTTATTGTGGCTACTCACGCCATTACTTCCTTTCTATCTCAAAAAACGTGCGCGTCGTAATCCAGCTTATTTACAACATTGGGACGAGCGTTTTGGTGCGCCGTATGAACAAGCGGTGAAAAATGCTATTTGGATACACGCTGTTTCTGTTGGAGAAACGCGTGCTGCTGCACCTTTGATTACTGCGTTGCAACAATATTTTCCTGATGTGCCTATTTTATTGACACAAATGACCCCAACAGGGCGAGCTACCGCGCAGCAACTATATCCTAATGCACAATGTCGTTATTTGCCTTACGACCGTCAAAATTGGGTGGTGCAATTTTTGCGAGATCATCAACCGCGTTTTGGTATATTGATGGAAACCGAAATTTGGGTGAATTTAATTCACGAGTGTCGCGCACAAGATATTCCGCTTTTTCTTGCGAATGCACGTTTATCAGCCAAATCACAAAAAGGTTATCAAAAAATCCTTAACTTAATTCGCCCAGCCTTGCAAACCCTAACGGATTGTTATGCGCAAACATCGGTAGATGCGGAGCGTTTGCAAAGTATTGGTATCAAACAAGCGCAAGTTATGGGTAATACTAAATACGATATTCATGTGCCAGAACAAGCATATCAACTTGCACAACAATTCAGGCAGAAAGTAGGGGAGCGACACGTTTTTGTTGCGGCCAGTACGCGAGCGACAAGCGACACAGATGAAGCAGAATTGATTTTACAAGCGTGGGTCAAGCAAAAAATCTCACCAAAAGATTTACTGATTATCGTACCGCGCCACCCAGAACGTTTTCAGGCAGCTTTTGATATGGCAGAAAAACTTGGTTTGCGTGTGCAAAAACGTAGCGACAATCAAAAAGTGCTGCCTGAAACACAAGTTTGGATTGGCGATAGTATGGGTGAGTTATTTGCTTACTATTTACTTGCTGACATAGCTTTTGTTGGTGGAAGTTTAGTGGATACAGGCTGTCAAAACATTATTGAACCACTTTCTTGTGGCAAGCCTGTTTTATTTGGTTTTTCCACTTATAATTTTCAGGCTGCCTGTGAAGGTGCATTACAAGCAAATGCAGCTAAACAAATCCATACAGCTGATGAATTAGTGCAAACTGTACAACAATGGTTCAGTCAGCCTGAACATTATCAACAAATGGTACAAAATACCACCCAATTTATCGCGCAACATCAAGGCGCAAGTGAAAGAATGGCGGCAGCTATTGTTGCTAAAATTCAAACCAATGTAAATAAATAGCGTGATATTTTTTGCTTACGTTTAAGACAATGGCTAAATAATTTGGAAATAAGTTAAAGTAAATTGTTTTGAAAACAATGGGGTAAAAAAACAAAAGATAAAAAATATTGACGGTTTATGATTATTGCGTATAATACACCGTTTCTGACGCAATTAAGTTGCGATATGCACCCGTAGCTCAGTTGGATAGAGTATCTGGCTACGAACCAGAGGGTCGGGCGTTCGAATCGCTCCGGGTGCGCCAGAAAGAAAAAATATGCGCCCATCGTCTAGCGGTTAGGACATCGCCCTTTCACGGCGGTAACGGGGGTTCGATTCCCCCTGGGCGTGCCAGTTTATCAATAAAGTCTTGCTATTTTTAGTGAGACTTTATTTTTTTGTATGAGATTAATTCTTATAAAAATCTTCTGTAAAGCTTGTTGTTAAACGAAGAAGTTTTTTGATTTAAACTTTGTCAAACCAAGTGCAACATTTCCGAAGAAGACTTCGTAAGGCGTTTGCCAGTCCAAGCACTTTCTTGGTTGATTGTTAATTTTATCAACCACAAACTGAATAAATTCATCGCTCCATTGTTCTAACTCCTTGTATTTAGGGAAATATTCACGTAATAAACTGTTTGTATTTTCATTTATTTCTCGTTGCATGGTTGTCCTGCTTCGGGAAAATAAAATTCCACACCCAACACCTTGCTTACTTCGGCGTGTTTGGCAAATTCCTTACCCTATCAGGCGTAATTGAATGCAATGGAACATTGGATAACAATTCAATTAACGCTTCAATAACGCAACTTGCTGTTTTCCTTTTAAGTTTCTTCACTAAAAGAAAACGAAGTTTTGACAAAGTCAAAACTGAGTTTCTGCGAAGTGTAAGCGAAGCTAAAACGACTTTTGCGACAAACAACTGTTAATAAACACGCTCCACCTTGTTTGCCTAACACAGTATCTACGGTGTTTCATTTTTTAGTAATAGGTTTTGCAAAGCTTTCAGGCAGCCTGAATGCTACCGCGTGGGCTTTTTATGCTCACTCTACGTTTGCTATAAGTTGCGCTTTGTGTTCGCTAATTTTTTTGTTTTTCAAGTTTTTTGCTGATTGTTTAGAATAATGATGAGGGAAAAGATGCTTGTAAAAAAGAGCTTAACTGATTAAGAAGTTAAGCTCTTGAAGTTTTTGGTCGGAGTGAAAGGATTCGAACCTTCGACCCCTTGCACCCCATGCAAGTGCGCTACCAGGCTGCGCTACACTCCGATAAAGAGTGTGAATTATAGTTTTATTCGGATTTTATGGCAAGTTTTCTGTGTTGAATTGAGGGATGTTATTTGCGTTTTTTGTCGTAATAATGTTCTACCATACCTTTGAGTTTTTGGCTGGCGTGGAATGTTACGACGCGACGTGCGCTAATGGGGACGGCGATGCCTGTTTTGGGATTGCGTCCAGGTCGTTGTGGTTTGTCGCGTAATTGGAAGTTGCCAAAACCTGAAATTTTAATTTCTTCGCCACGCTCTAATGTTGCGCGGACTTCTTCAAAAAATAGTTCTACGATTTCTTTTGCATCGTTTTTGCTTACGCTGCTTACTTTTTCAACCAAAATATCAGCTAATTCTGCTTTTGTAAGAGTCATATTTTTAACCTTTGTTTCAAACAAGAGCGAGATTATCGCTAATTATTGTTTTTAAATCAAGTAAATAATGTGTTTTAGATGTTTGTTTTGCCACCAAATTCACATAAATCGCAAATAATACAGGTTTGACACTGTGGTTTTTGTGCTTTGCAAGTGTAGCGACCGTGTAAAATAAGCCAGTGATGCGCATCTAATAAAAATTCTTTGGGTATGACTTTTATGAGTTTGTCTTCTACTTCGCGTACATTTTTGCCTGTGGCGATTTTGGTGCGGTTGGCAACGCGAAAAATGTGGGTGTCTACTGCGATAACTGGCTGCCTGAATGCGGTGTTTAATACGACGTTGGCGGTTTTTCGTCCAACACCTGGTAGTTTTTCTAATGCTTCACGATTTTGTGGTACTTCGCCGTTGTGTTCACGTAAAAGGATTTCGCAAGTTTGAATAATGTGTTGGGATTTGGTTTTGTATAAACCGATGCTTTTGGTGTGGCGCATTATTTCTTCTATGCCTAAATCCAGCATTGTTTGCGCTGTGTTGGCGAGTGGAAAAAGTGTTGCTGTGGCTTTGTTGACGCTGATATCGGTGGCTTGTGCGGAAAGTAAGACGGCGATTAGTAGTTCAAATGGCGTGGTGTAGTTGAGTTCGGTTGTTGGGTGGGGATTTTGTTCGCGTAGGCGCGTGAATATTTCGTGGCGAGTTTGTTTGTTCATTTTGTTTCTTAAATTTTCTTAAATAAATAATGTCAGATTTTGAGATGTTTTATGCTTTCAGGCTGCCTTAATATATTTTTTCTATTGAAAAACTTTATTCATTATGATGGATAAAAAGTTTTCAGGCAGCCTGAATGGGTATAATTATATAATGTTTCTTTTTTTGAAAGTTTGGTATGTTGCTTTTTCAGCATAATGATAAAAATTTAATTTTCCGCAAGGTGTTGTGGTTGGTTACATTGCTTGGCTTTGTTGGTGTGGGCAGTTCTTTGTTTGCGCAATATGTTTTGGGTATGAATCCTTGTGTGATGTGTATTCAACAACGTATGGCTTTGGGTGGCGTGGCGGTATTGGGCTTGTTGGCTTTGTTGTTGCCTCGTTCGTTTTGGGGAAGAACGTTGGCAGTGTTGTTGGTGGCTGCGCCTGCGGTGTTTGGTTTGGTGATTGCGGTGAAGCAGCTTTATTTGCAAAGCTTGCCTTTGCATTTGCAACCGCCTTGTGGTGCGCCTTGGACGTTTCGTTGGCGTAATATGCCTTTGTTTGATTATTATGAATGGTTTATTCGTGGTTCTGGCGCGTGTGGTGAAGTGTATAAAGTGTTGGGTGTGTCTTTGCCGATGTGGAGTATGCTGTTTTTTTCATTGGTGTTGTTGTTATTGGTTTGGGCATACTTTAAGGCTTGGCGCGTTTCATAATGTGTTCAATGGCTGCGGTGGCACAGTGTAAACCAAAAGATGCGGTTACTAACATACTTGCGCCGTAACCTGCACAAGATAAGCCTTGTGGCGCATTCAGGCTGCCTGAATGTTCGCAGGTTTCTTGAGTTTGTGGTGGTGTTATTGGTTCACTGGAAAAAATACAGGGAACACGCATTTTGTTGCCATTTTTGGCAAAGCCATAATGTTTGCGTAGACGGTGGCGCACGTTTGCTAACAGTGCGTCTTGTTTGGTTTGACTTAAATCACAGCTTTGAATCAGCGCAGGGTTGCGTTGACCACCTGCGCCACCACTCATTATGAAAGCTTGTTTGTTGCGTACAAAATAATTTGCCATCGCTGCTTTGATGCGTACTTGGTCAATTGCATCAATCACGAAATCCATTGGTTTGGCAAATAGCGTGCTTAAATTGTCTTCGTCTACAAATTCTTCAATTTCAATTACTTGACACGCTGGGTTAATCAGCGCAATGCGTTCTCGTAAGGCTGTAACCTTTGCTTTGCCAAAATCAGGTGTCAGTGCAATCAGTTGGCGGTTGACATTAGATGGCGCGATGTTGTCCAAGTCAATTAAAGTGAGTTTGCCTACACCGCTTCGCGCAAGTGCTTCTACTGCCCAAGAACCAACACCGCCAACGCCTACAACAGTAATATGCGCGTTTTGTAAGGCATTTAAACCGTGTGTGCCATAAAGTCGCGCAATGCCTGCAAAGCGACGGTTTATATCTTCATTCATAGTTTTCCTTTCAGGCTGCCTGAATGTTATCGCCGTTTTAAAGTGATGTTGGGTAAATTCCATTGACGGTATACGGCTAACATTCGTACCGAAAAAATTAAAATAATCGTGCTGATGCTGCGTAACCACGGACTGACGCTGGTATGAAGTAATGCTAAATAATATAAACTGCCTAATACTGATGCTGTGATGTAAATTTCTTTTTGTAAGACCAGTGGAATTTGCCGACAAATAATGTCGCGTAAAACACCGCCAACAACTGCTGTGAATACGCCCATTAGAATGACGATGGGCATTTGCATACCGCGACTTAATGCGGCTTCAACACCTATCACTGTAAATGCTGCTAAACCTACTGCATCAAACCAACGAATCACGCTGTCTAGACGCTCAAAGTAATGATAAAAAATTAAGATAAAAACACTGACGGTGATAATGAGATATAAATAATTTAAGTCGTACAACCAATAAATAGGGTGCCGATTTAATAATAAATCGCGTAAAGTGCCACCACCAACACTGCCAACAAAAGAAATCATTATTGCACCCAAAACATCAAATTGTAAGCGTTTCGCCAATAAACTGGCAGCAGCACTGCACGCGAAAACACCTACTAAATCAAGTAGATAAATAATATTGTTTGCAGTTAGTGCATCATGATTGAGCTGTATCATATTTTACCTTCGCCTTTTTAGGTCAGAAACTTTTGTAAAACGTGTTGTTTGCGTTTTATAAAGTGGAGCGAAGCTTTTATTTGTTGTTTTACAAAAGCCTTTTCGCAAAGCGATAATGATGTGGTATCAGGTGTTTACAAAGTTTCAGGCTGCCTGAAACGCAAATAATCCGCTTTTGCTGGTAAGACGGATTATTTGCGTGAAAAAGAAAAGCATTATTTAGATTTAGCTTTTTCTTGTTGTTGAGCTTTCTCTGCTTGTGCTTGATAATACATTGCTTCAAAATTGATGGGTGCTAACACAATGGGTGGAAATCCTGCACGAGTTGTGGTGTTGGACACGGTTTCACGCGCATAAGGGAATAGTATATTAGGCGCGGCAATGCCCACCAATAGTTGCAAATCTTCTTCAGGCAGCCCTACAATCTGGAAAATGCCTGATTGAGTAACTTCATTTAAAAATACAATGCGTCCATCTTTTAATTTTGCAGTAACTGTGATAATTAAACTGCATTCGTAATAACCATCGTTTAATGATTGGCTATCCGTTCTGATGTTCATTTCAACTTCTGGTGCTTCTTGTTCAAGAAAAATTGGTGCGCCATGCGGCACTTCCAAAGATAAATCTTTAACATAAATTTTATCTACACTGAAATGAGCTTGTTCATTTTGGGTGTTTTGATCTTGTTCACTCATAGTCTCTTCTTTCTTTACTTTCTTAATGGATAAACATTATTTTATTAAACAGTTGGTAAACTGTATCTAAAAACAAAGCCGAACCCAAAAGATTAGATTCGGCTTTGTGTTATGGAGCGAGTAGATTATTCAACTACTTTTTGAATTTCGCGTTGTACGGCTGCACGAATACGAATATCAGTGCGACGGTCTGGTTCAATACAAGCGATCAACTCAGCACGTTTTTTCGCTTTGTTTTTGATACCAGCAACTTGTGCTTGGCAAGAAGCAGTCATTTTGGCTTGGCTTTCACCTAAACCAACAGCTTCAATTTTTTCTGCTGGAACGCCTTGGCTTACTAAGTAGTTTTTCACAACGTTAGCGCGACGTTCAGACAATGCTTGGTTGTATTTTTCAGTACCCATGAAGTCAGTATGACCTTCAACACGTACAGATTGTACGTTTGCATTAGCCAAATCAGCTGCGATACCGTTTAAAGTAGTAATGCCTTCTGGACGCAATTGGTCTTTGTCAAATCCGAACAAGAATTCAGATTGCAAGCGTTTAACATCTTCAACAACAACAGTTTCATAACGTTTTTCAGCAGCAGGAGCAACACCACCACAACCAACTGGAGCGTTGTTTTTATCAAAGTATGTGTTTTCCCAGCATTCGCCGTAGTTGTTTACAACAACTTCGTGAGCTTGACCTGATACAGTGAGACCATGAGTGTGTTCATCACCTTGAATATGCATACGGCTTTCATCAACCGCAGCCATTGTAGCTGTAGAAGCTAATAAAGCAGCAATCAATGCGCTTACTTTTACTTGTTTAGTCATATGTTCCCTCGTTTCGAAAAAAGGTTTAGCGAAATATTTCACTATATGCAAGGATTTGAACGGATATGCCCATCAAATCCAATAACATTTGTAAACTATATTTTACATTTTTTCTTTTGTCAATGACAAAATGCGTTTTTACCATAGTTTGCATCACTTTTAAACACTTTATTTTAATTTTGTTTTTGTGAATGGAAAATGTTTTGAGTGCTTGTTGTTGAAAAAAACGATATGGTTTTTAGTTGTCCTATGCTACATTAGTTGGTATAAAAAAACTTGTGCAAAACGTGTATTTTGTGGAAAGCGCGTTTGAAGTAATGGTTTTTGCATAGGTTTCAAGGAGAGTGATATGAAATTACAACAATTGCGTTATGCAGTAGAGGTGTTGCGTCGTAATTTGAATGTGTCTGATGCGGCGAATGCGTTGTTTACTTCTCAACCAGGTGTGTCCAAGCAGATTCGTATGCTGGAAGATGAGTTGGGTGTGCAGATTTTTATTCGCAGTGGTAAACGTATTGTGGCGGTTACGCAGGCTGGACAGGCGATTTTGGAAATGGCCAGCCAAGTTTTGCGGGAAGTGAAAAATATTAAAGATGTTGGTCGTGAGTTTTCTGATACCAGTAGTGGATTGCTCACTGTTGCCGCAACGCATCATATGCTTCGTTTCAGGCTGCCTGAAACGGTGTCGTTTTTTACGCAACATTATCCTGATGTGCATTTGGTGCTTAAACAGGGAAGTCCTAGTGAAATAGAACAATGGGTTTTTAATGGTGAAGCGGATTTGGCGATTGGGACGGATATGAATGCGGAATTGAGTCATTTGCGTCGCTTGCCGTGCGAAACTTGGTGTTATACTGCATTGGTGCCGCGTGAGCATCCTTTGACTTTGAAACCTGTTGTTACGCTGCCTGAACTGACGAGTTATCCGTTGTTGACTTATGATTTTGCTTTGCAAGCAGGAACAACGTTATCACGTGCGTTTCAACGGGCGAGATTGAGTCGTTATCGTGTTGCTTTTCAGTCGGCAGATAGTGAAGTATTGAAGTCTTATGTTCGTTTGGGTTTGGGGGTGGCGTTGCTGGATAAAAATGCTGTTGATGCGCAACTTGATTCGGATTTGGTTGCACTTGATGTTTCGTCTTTGTTTGATACGTCTTTTTACCAAATTTCTTTACGTAGTGATGCGCTGATTCGTGGATATGCTTATGATTTTATTGAGCATTTTAATCCATCGTTAAATAAAGAGCGTGTCAATCAGTTGCTTTACACCCCTGCTGTTGAGGATTTTTCCATTTGATGAAGAGTATACGCAATTGGTTTCAGGCAGCCTGTGTTCGGTATGAGTGGTTGAAATTGCTTTATGCGATGGTGAAGCGTTTTAATTGGGTGCGTGTTCCTGAAATGGCTGCCAGCTTGACTTATACCACATTGTTAGCATTGGTTCCTTTGCTGACGATTGTGTTGGTGATTTTATCGGCGTTGCCGTTTTTTGGTAATGTTTCCGATGCGTTTATGAATTTTGTGCATGAAGTGATTGTGCCACAAAGTGCAGCCAGTATTTCTGTTTATCTTGATGATTTTCACCAGCATGCGGGCAAACTGACCACCATCAGTTTGGCGGCGATGATGCTCACTTCTTTAATGATGGTGCATACGCTGGATACGGTGTTTAACCGTATTTGGCAAGTACGCAAACAAAGATCACTTTGGATACGTCTTCCTATTTATGTGTTGTTGTTGATTCTTGTGCCAGTGTTGATTGGTGTGAGCATCACGGTTTCTGTGTATTTTTTACAGTTAAAGTTGTTGCATCAAGTCCCTATTTTTGAAGGCAGCCAAAAATGGGCATTTTCGTTTATTATTGATACCTTGTTGTTTTATTTTACTTTTCGTCTTGTTCCAAATTGTTTTGTTCCCTTTAAAATCGCTTTATTGGGTGCGTTGTTAACCAGTCTTTTTTTGGAGTTGACGAAAACAGGTTTTGCTTGGTATATGCAGCATTTAAGTCATTTTGAATTGGTTTACGGTGCTTTTGCAGCGATTCCGATTTTCTTGTTGTGGATACACGTTTTATGGCTTATTGTGTTGAGTGGTGCAGTGTTTACGGCTTGTTTGTCTGAATGGACACTTTCTCATCGCGTTTAAACCTTTCAGGCTGCCTGAAAATAATGGGAATACAATTATTATTTTTATTACATTGCTTTTGTATCAGATAATCATTATATAATGATGTTTTATTCTCAAAAACAGGAGATATATCAAATGGCACACTTAAACTCTCACGATGCAGCTGAATTGATGCAAGCGCAAACAGGAATCAATATTCCCACACAAACACCTATGTACAACACCGAAAACGACTACTGGATTGCCGATTTAGAAAATGGCACAGCTGTTGTCTTGGCTCCTGACGCACAAACAGGTGGAAAAAGTTTTGTTGTAGAAGGTATGCACAGTTTAGAGCAATTATTGCTGATGGTTGAAGGTCGTCAATTAGACAATGTTGCTGAATGTGGTTGTGGAAACGAAGAGTGTGAATGTGAGAAAGAAGAAAAAGGTTGTGGCTGCGGCTGTGGTTGCCACCACTAAATAAAACACACGTTTTCAGGCTGCCTGAAATGTCGGAAGAGCTTATTTCACAACATCTGGATCATCTTTGGTTACAAGAACGATTAGCAGATAATACGCTTGCTGCCTATCGGCGCGATTTAAACAAAGTGGCGCAACGCTTGTCAGCGCAACACTGTGATTTTTATCGCGCCCAAACTACTGATTTGGCAGATGCTATTTATGTATCTAACGAACACCCACGATCACAAGCACGCACATTAGCTGCTGTAAAAAAACTGTATCGCTGGCTAAACGACACAAAACAACGTGCCGACAACCCCACTACAGAACTCAAAAGTGGTAAACAAGAGCGCACACTTCCCCCTTTAATCACTGAGAAACAGATAGACGCACTTTTAGCTGCACCCGATATTGAAACACCACACGGTTTACGCGATAAAGCTTTCTTGGAACTGCTTTACGCCACAGGTTTACGGGTTAGTGAAGCCTGTGCTTTGCAACTGAATGAAATCAATTTGCAAACAGGAATGGTAAACACCATTGGTAAAGGCAATAAACAACGCATTGTTCCACTAGGGCAAGAATCCGTGTATTGGTTGGACGCTTACTTAACCCAAGCACGCCTCTTGTTATTAAAAAATCAACAACATCACGCGGTATTTATTTCGCAAAAAAGAACCGCGATTACACGACAACTGGCTTGGTTAATTGTAAAAAAATACGCTTTGCAAGTAGGCATCGAACAACTTTCTCCACACGGTTTACGCCACGCTTTTGCCACACATTTAGTCAATCACGGCGCAGATTTACGCGTGGTGCAACTGCTTTTAGGACACGCCGACTTATCCACCACACAAATTTACACCCACGTTGCCGACATACGTTTACAACAAGTTGTCAATCAATTTCATCCGCGTTCAAAATAAGGTATTCACCACAGGTGATGACAAAAGACAAACAATAAACAAAGCAGCGTTAATAACGAATAGAGAAATAAAAGCAGATTTTAAAGGTTTTCGTTTTCAAGAAATAATCAAAGGCAGCCTGAAAACTCATCAGATAGTGTATAATCGCGACTTGCGTTGACGAAAAGATTAAGCAACTTGAAATATCTTTATGACGATTGTTTACAGATAACCCATTCTTTCAGGCAGCCTGAAAACAATTTAAAAAACAAAGGATAAAATAATGACGAACGAACGAACGAACGAACGAACGAAATTATACACCATTTTCAATTTAATCAGATAAATGGGTGGATTGCGTCTGCCCAACAAAAGGGAGCGCAATAATGAGCATTTATCGTTGCAATCAATGCGGCACAATTGCCGAAACCACACAAGCACACAACACCACAGCCATTTGTGCCAAATGTCAAAATAACGTGCAAGTTTATGACACAGTGTTTTATATTCAAGCACTGCTCAAACAATATTTTGCCGTATCCAAAGAACTAAAAGCACTCAAAGAAAACAACGCAAATATCGTTGAAACAAATGAAAGTGTTAAACAATCTCAACAAGTTGCCAAAACACACAATCCGCAACAAAACCAAGCCAAAACAAGCAAAACAACCAATAAAAAACCTGTTCAGGCAGCCTTAAACAACACAGACTTCTTTGCCAACAAACAACAACACGATGAAATTAAAAAATACCTAGACAGCAAAAACATCGTTGCAACATTTGACTATTCAGCGGTAGATATGTCAGGCTACTTTGACGAATCGGCAGAACTCATTGGTGAAAACTTTTCGCTATTAGAAAAACACTTAAAAACCCTTCGTTATTTATACTCAAATAACAAACAAACCTTAACCATTGACTGTATCAATTTACCACAACAACAAACCCAAAAATTACAAAAAATATTCAAACAATTATTTGAATACACGATGTTTGCCAAATACATCTATCACTCAAACGATAAAAAAATACGACTAACATTAAATATGGCAGAACCAGTCAAAAAATTCTTTTTAGGAAGCTGGTTAGAATGGTTTGCCCTAATCAAATTATTAAAAGAAACCCATGCGCAAGGCAAAAAATTCTCCATCGCACGTTCAGTGATTATTCAACACAGCAACGGTGATAAACACGAATTTGACATTGTTTTTAAACCAGAAAACAAAATGCCTATATTTATTGAATGCAAATCAGGAGAATTCAGGCAGCATCTTGATAAATTTATCCGTATTTGCAAAAAAATCAATATCCCAACAAAAAACTGGTTGGTTTTAGCGGCAGAAATTGATAAAGCACAAGCGGACGCATTTGAAAAAATGTATCCCGTACGTTTTTGTGACTTAAATCATTTTGTAGAAAAAGTAAAACCACTCATTTAATTAGGTAAGGAAAAATAAAATGCAAGGAACAATTATTCGTTGGGACAACGAACGCGGTTTCGGTTTCGTCAAAGAAGAGATTACAGGCACAGAAATATTTATTCACATATCCACACTCAATATCCGTAATCCAGCCCCAGAAATCGGTGAAAAAATTGAATTTGAAACAACATTTAATGAGCAAAAAGGCAAAACCGAAGTCAAGCAAGCCACATACCTAGATAAAAACAGAAAACACATAACGCCTAAAATAGAACTCACAACACCTGAAATAAAACTCACGATACCTAAAACAAAACAATACGCACCACATCGTAAACAAAGCAAACAAAATCGTCCAAACCAACACCACAAAGAAGAAAAACAACCCATTTGGTTATGGATTGTAGTGGGGATAATCGTAATAGTAATTATTTTAGGGCTGTATTAGATTAGCAGTTATGATAGACTGCAAAAATGAAGATAACTCGTTGTAACACAAGAAATCTGTGCAAAGAAAATTACTTGAATTTTTTGTATTAGAAGTTACAGCCAGAAGTGCAGCTGATATTTTGCAGATTAACCCTAATTCTGCTGCATTGTTTTACAAAAAAATAAGGCAGGTGATAGCATCATTTATTGCAAGAAACCGATGAGATTTTGGCTTGATGACTTCGTC
>JAFSQZ010000056.1 GCA_017446355.1 Neisseriaceae bacterium | reverse complement strand
TTTACCGTGTAAGGTTAAGCTGCCTGAAAGCGAACCGCGTCGTCCGTTTTTTAAGGTATCGCCTAATTGATGAACAGCAGTCGGTTCACCAACCAAACAATAATCAATTACTTCGCCACGCGCGTTTAAAACATCTACTACTTTGGTGGTGCCATCTTTGGCATCACCTTCTTCATCCGAAGTAATCAACAAAGCCAAGCTGCCTGAAAACTGTGGGTTTTTGTTTAAAAAACGCTCACACGCGGTAACAAAACACGCAATCGCCGTTTTCATATCCGCCGCGCCGCGTGCATAAAGTTTGCCATCGTGTACAGTAGGCTCAAAAGGGTTAAACGTCCATTGCGATAAATCACCAGCAGGAACAACATCGGTATGCCCTGCAAAACACAAAACAGGCGATTGTGTGCCTAACCGCGCCCAAAAGTTTTTGGTGTTACCAAAAGGCAAAGGTTCAATGTGAAAACCCATTGCTTTTAAACGCTCCGTTAAAATCGCTTGGCAATTTTTGTCATCGGGCGTGATAGAGGGTTCAGCCAATAATTGCTTGGCAAGAGAAAGTGTGTTGTTCATATTGGGGCTACTTATTCTTCAACATAATCCTAGTTTCAGCCGTTACTTAAATTTTCAGGCTGCTTAACCGACAAAGCAAAAAATACTAACGTGGATTTTCTTGCTGCCAATTTTCTTTTGTATACGCATAATCAGGGAAAAGTTCGGCTAACGTGGTTTCACGCAGCAACAAACTTTTGGCAATTTTCGCCATTTCATTCGCGGATTGTTCGTCCACTACTTCAATGGGTAGACACAAATTAACACCACGACACCGATTCAGTTGCTCTACTTTTATACTGGGGTAAACCACAAAATCACTTTGATTTAATGCTTGATTTAACAATATTTCGCGCTGTTTAAAATATTGTTCCCACTCGGCTTGGTAGGGATTATCTCCTGGAATACTCAGGCAGCCTGAATGTTTGACTTTTTTGCGACTTTTACCCACAGGCGTATAAAATTTCATATAAACTTCTTCACTAAACATATTTATGGGATGTTTGGGACTCTCTAATTGTGTATCTACAAGATTTTCACATAAGTTTTGATAATGCAAACGTGGGTGTTCCCACCAAACCGCAACAATTTGTGAACCCAGTTTAAAAGAAACATCGTTCCAACAGTCAAATTGTTTACGCTCTGTTTTAAGGTAGATGTGTTGAAAATAATTGCCTTGCAAATTGAGTTGTCGTTGCCAGTTTTGAGCATATTGTTTGGCGTGTTGTCGTTTTTTCTCTATGAATGGATTTTTCATTTTCTTGTTCTTTATTCAAGCTGCCTGAAATTTGGGCAGCCTGAATATAATGTTTTGATTTAGATAAAGTTAAGATACGTTTGATAAACTGTGTTTACTTTAAGCCTTAAACTGCTTCAAAAACGCTAAATCGTTATCAAAGAACAAACGCAAGTCATTAACGTTGTAACGCAGCATAGCGAAACGGTCTAAACCAATACCAAAAGCGAAACCTGTGTATTGTTCGGGATTGATATTAACGTTTTTTAAAACATTGGGGTGTACCATTCCGCAACCGCCAACTTCTAACCATTTACCGTTTTCACCCATAATGTCTATTTCGGCAGACGGTTCAGTGAATGGAAAAAATGATGGGCGGAAACGCACTTGCAAGTCATCGCGTTCAAAGAAACGGCGGATAAAATCGGTAAAAATAGCTTTTAAATCAGCAAAAGTAACGCCCTCTTCCACCCATAAGCCTTCGCATTGGTGAAACATTGGAGAGTGCGTAGCATCGCTGTCTACACGATACACGCGACCTGGTGCAATAATGCGAATAGGCGGTTCTTTTTTATCCAACATATAACGGATTTGAATGGGCGAAGTATGGGTGCGCAATACATCACCATTTTCTACATAAAACGTGTCTTGCATCGCGCGTGCAGGGTGATTTTGGGGAATATTGAGTGCTTGGAAATTGTGAAAATCGTCTTCAATTTCAGGACCATCTGCAACATCAAAACCCATACTGTGAAAAAGTTCTACTACGCGTTGCAAGGTCAGCGTAACAGGGTGCAACCCACCTAATTCTTGGGTACGACCTGGTAAAGTAACGTCTAATGCTTCGGCATCTAGTTGCGCTTGTAATTTCGCTTCTTCTAATTGAGCGCGTTTAGCGTTATAGGCTGCCTGAAATTGGTTTTTGCACTCGTTAATATGTGCACCAACGGTTTTGCGCTCTTCTGGCGACATTGAGCCAAGTTGTTTCAATAAAACGTTAAGTTCACCATTTTTGCCAAGATATTGCGCTTTGGTGATTTCTAATGTTTGCTGATCATTAGCAGCATTAAGGGCTGCTAAACCTTTTTGGGTGATTTCAGTGGCGTTATTTTGCATAATTATCGGTTTCAATAGATTTTAATTTATTTCAAAATAGGTCAAATGCCTAATAAAAACGCGTTATTTTAGCGCAAATGATGGGTACAATAAACAGTTTTACGGTCTTTCACTTTCAGGCAGCCTGAAAAACGAGTAAAATGGCACATTTATTTTTTAATTTTTTTGATACCAAAATTCGTTGATTATGCTTACTTTCCAAGAAATTATCTTTAAACTCCAAAATTACTGGGCAACGCAAGGTTGTGCGGTGATTCAGCCATTTGATATGGAAGTGGGTGCTGGGACTTCGCACCCTTCTACTTGTTTACGCGCATTGGGTCCTGAACCTTGGAATGTGGCGTATGTTCAACCTTCTCGCCGTCCGAAAGATGGGCGTTATGGCGATAATCCCAACCGTTTGCAGCATTATTATCAGTTTCAGGTTGCCTTAAAACCTGCCCCTGACAATATTCAAGATTTGTATTTAGGCAGCCTGAAAGAATTGGGTATT
>JAFSQZ010000055.1 GCA_017446355.1 Neisseriaceae bacterium | reverse complement strand
ATGTGGGCGATATTTTTGGTGCACCATTGGCGATTGAAGGCTTAATGGCGTTTTTCTTGGAATCAACTTTTATCGGTTTGTTCTTCTTTGGTTGGGATCGTTTATCACGCCGTGGGCATTTGTTGGTAACCATTTTGATGGCGGTGGGCACCAATCTTTCTGCTTTGTGGATTTTGATTGCAAATGGCTGGATGCAATATCCTGTGGGTGCGGAATTTAGTTTTGAAACCATGCGTATGGAAATGACCAGTTTCAGCGATGTTGTGCTGAATACTGTGGCTCAAAATAAATTTGTACATACGGTATCCGCAGGTTATGTAACAGGTTCTATTTTTGTGTTGGCGATTTCTGCTTGGTATTTGTTGAAAAAACAAGATGTGGAATTTGCCAAACGCAGTTTCCGTATTGCTGCTGCCTTTGGTTTAGCGTCTGTGTGTTCGGTGATTATTTTGGGTGATGAATCAGGCTATGCCGTAGGCGAAGAGCAACCGTCTAAATTAGCGGCAATGGAGGCGATGTGGCACACCGAACCTGCTCCTGCGGCGTTTAATCTAATTGCCATACCCAATGAAAAAGAAATGAAAAACGATTGGCAACTGCAAATTCCTTATGTCATGGGGCTTTTGGGAACGCGTTCCATTTCTGAAACCATTCCTGGTATTCACGAAATTGTGGCAGAAAATGAAAAGCGTGTTGCATCAGGTAAAGAAGCGGTATTGGCGTTGGAAAAATTGCGTGTTAATCGTGATGACCAAGACGCAATGGCGATTTTCAAACAACACCAAGACGATTTGGGATATGGCTTGATGTTAAAACGCTATACACAAGATGTGTCGCAAGCCACTGATGAAATGATTGCCCAAGCGGCACGCGACACCATTCCCAAAGTAGCTCCTATGTTTTGGTCATTCCGTTTAATGGTGGCTTTGGGCTTTACAATGTTATTGCTTTTTGTGTTGTCTGTGTATGCGGTGGTTAAAGGCAATTTTGCTGAAAAACGCTGGTTATTACGCTTTGCCCTGTTGGCTTTACCTATGCCGTGGATTGCGTGTGAAGTTGGTTGGTTTGTGGCTGAATACGGTCGTCAGCCTTGGACAATTTACGGCATTTTGCCCACGCATCTTTCCGTTTCCACTTTATCCAAAGGGGATTTGTATGGCTCACTCACAGGCTTCATCGGTTTTTATACCTTGTTGTTGGTGATTGAAATGTATTTGATGATTCGTTTTTCACGACAAGGTCCAGGTAGTTTGGGTACAGGTCGTTATGCAAATGAAGTGAAACACGGATAATAAAAGGAAAGTACGATGGAATTTTTTGAATATTCAACAATCAAAGTCATTTGGTGGCTGTTGGTAGGCATATTGTTGGTGGGCTTTGCCATTATGGACGGACACGATATGGGTGTCGGTTCACTTTTACCCTTTGTGGGCAAAACCGATGAAGAAAGACGCGTGGTTATCAACACCGTAGGGCCACACTGGGACGGCAATCAAGTATGGTTTATCACCGCAGGCGGTGCGATTTTTGCCGCTTGGCCTTTGGTTTATGCCACTGCCTTTTCAGGTTTTTATTGGGCAATGCTGTTGGTGTTGTGGGCATTATTTTTCCGTCCTGTGGGCTTTGATTACCGCAGTAAAATCAACAATCCCACATGGCGAAAAATTTGGGACTGGGGCTTGTTTGTTGGCGGCTTTATTCCCCCTGTGATTTTTGGCGTGGCGTTTGGTAACTTATTATTAGGCGTGCCGTTTCATTTTGATAACAATTTATTGCCGTTTTACACAGGTTCATTCTTCGCTTTACTCAACCCTTTTGCCTTATTGTGTGGCGTGGTGTCTTCGGCAATGATTATTTTTCATGGCGGTGTTTATTTAATGCACCGCACCGAAGGCGATGTTTATCGCCGTGCCCACACTGCCGTCAATATTGCCGCCGCTGTTACTTTGCTTGGCTTTACCGCAGGCGGTGTTTGGGTGGCGTTTGGCATTGACGGTTATGCGATTGTTTCAGGTAGCGTCAATCCATCAGCATTGCCCAATCCATTAAGCAAAGAAGTGGTGCGTGCCGAAGGGGCATGGTTAGCCAACTACCGCACATATCCTGTGAGTATGCTCGTACCTGCTTTGGCTTATATCGGCGTGATATTGGCGTGGTTATTGGCAAAAAGCGGCAAAACCTTTGCGGCATTTTGGTCTTCTGCCATCGCCTTGTGTGGCATTATCGGTACCGCAGGCGTTTCCTTATTTCCATTTATTATGCCGTCATCGTCCGATTTGCGTTCCAGTTTAACCGTATGGGACGCGGCTTCCAGTCATTTAACCTTGTCGGTCATGTTGGTGGCAACGCTGATTTTTATGCCGATTATTATTCTTTACACGCGTTGGGCATACAGCGTTATGCGTGGCAAAGTTACCGCCGCATACATTCGTGAAAACGACCATTCCGCATATTAACTTGCTAAATAGGAATAACATTATGAAGATTGCGATGACTTGCCAAAACCGAAGAACGGTAACGCCACATGCAGGCAAATGCACCCATTTCTTTTTGTTTGACACCCAAAAAGATATGAGGCAGCCTGAACGCTCAATTGTTTTATCGCCACAACAAATGTTTCGTCATCAAGCATTTAATGAAAATCACCCTTTGGCGGTTGCAGATGCTTTGGTTACTGCTGGTATTGGTGATGGGTTGCATAGACAGTGGCAGAAAATGGGTAAACAAGTTTATGTTACTTATGAGCTGGATCCCGTCAAAGCTTTACAGGCAGCTATGAATAAATTGAATAATACAGACAATTAAATTTTAGGAGACAATAATGTGGTATTTTGCATGGGTATTAGGCGTGGGTTTTGCCGTATTTTTCGCTATTCTTATCGCTTTATGGGGAGATTTTGAATATGAGCGCGAACAACTCAAACACCATCATACAGCAGAGTGAATCAATTACATCTCAAGATGCTAAAATGCAACCTGTGTTATTGCTGTGGGGGCTTGTGTTAATGGTGGTATTAAGCCTTGCCCCGTTTCTATTGGTCAAACCACAAGACGGTTCGGCAGACCATACACTATCCTCATTGCTGATGTGGTCAATGAGTGCGGCGTTTGTACGCGGTTTTGGTTTTATTCCTCAAAACCGTTTTGCCCGCTATCTTTTAGGCACTTTTGCAGTGATGGCTACCGCAACAGCAGCATTGGTTTGGCGTTTTTGGTAAAAAGTATGCTTTGATTTCAGGCTGCCTGAATTTCAGGCAGCCTTTTTGCAATTTATTGCCGACTTAAACCATTAAAAACATCAAAATAAGTAGGAAAAGTTTTGTGGGTACATTTAGGGTCATTGATAATAATATCTACACCCATCAGTGATACCAAAGAAAAACACATCGCCATACGATGGTCATCATAAGTATCAATTTTTGCCAAATGATTGAGTTGTTTAGGTGGCGTGATGTGAAGTGCGTCTGCATCTTCTACAACCATTGCGCCAAGTTTGCGCAATTCTGTTGCCATCGCAGCAATACGATCCGTTTCTTTTACGCGCCACGATGCAATGTTGCGCAAATGACAAGTATCACCTGTGGCAAGTGCCACAACCGCTAAAGTCATCGCAGCATCAGGAATATGGTTGGCATCTAAATCAAAAGGCAAAATGGTTTGGTTGGTGGCACGCGATACTTCAATAAAATCTTCACCCCAAAGAACCGTTGCGCCGATTTTCTCTAATTCATCAGCAAAAGCAACATCACCTTGAATGGCGTTTTTTCCTAAACCAGTAACACGAATAGGGCTGCCTGAAAGTAGACCTGCTGCTAAAAAATAGCTGGCACTTGACGCATCACCTTCTACATTGATGATTTCTGGTGCATGATAATGTTGATGTTCAGGCAGCCTGAACGTTTGATAAGATTGATTGTCAACGTTTACACCAAATTTTTTCATTAAATTCAATGTAATATCAATATAAGGTTTGGAAATTAACTCGCCTTGAACTTGAATTTCAAAAGCTTTACCAGTGAGTGGCAAAGCCATTAAAAGCGCGGTTAAAAATTGGCTGGACACATTGCCTTTGATAGGAATAACGCGAACGCCATTATCTTGATAAGTTTGAATACGCAAAGGAGGGTAAGCCTGTTTACCCAAATAATCAATCTGTGCGCCCGCAATACGCAATGCGTCTACCAAATCGCCAATAGGGCGTTCATGCATACGTGCAACGCCGTGTAGATGATAATCACCCCCTAAAATCGCCAATGCTGCGGTGAGTGGACGAAATGCAGTACCTGCGTTGCCCAAAAATAAATCGGCTTGTTTGCAAGAAAACCGCCCATTTTGCCCGTGAATACGCACGTGCGTATGTTCATCATTTAAAAAATCAATAGGTACATTCAATTGAGCCAGCGCATCAAGCATACGTTCAGTATCGTCAGATTTTAAAAGTGAACGAATTTCGCAAGTATTATCCGACAAAGCAGCCAATAATAAAGTTCGGTTACTGATGCTTTTTGAGCCAGGTAGGGCAACAGTAGATGCTTTTAAACGGCGAGCAGAAAGCGTAATAGAGTCGTAAGTCATAAAGATAAATTGGGTAAACAAGACAAAAGATTACTATTATAAGCGCAATTGTTGTTTTCAGGCAGCCTGAATATGTACAAATATAGGGGTTTCTGTTAAAATAAACAGCGGTTTAAGCTTAAAATTTCCCTTAAACAAAACATCTCTTTCAACCCTTTATTTTTTAGGAGTCATCACCATGACTGATCATCAACTCAAACCTTATGAGGCTATTAAATTGACACCCGAACAAAAAAGCTCATTGCAAATTTTTGAAGAAGCGGTTTTAGAATACAAAGGTCGTGTTAGCAGAGAAAACGGCGAAAAAGAACCACTGCCTGAATCTTATCCTTATAAAGAACGTATGCGTCGCGCTGAATACGAACGCGAAAAGAAAAAATTGCAAATTGAGTTATTAAAAGTACAAAGCTGGGTGAAAGACAGCGGACAAAAAGTCGTTGGTCTTTTTGAAGGTCGCGATGCAGCAGGTAAGGGCGGTACCATTAAACGTTATATGGAACATTTAAATCCACGCGGCGCACGCGTAGTCGCTTTGGATAAACCTACAGAAACCGAACGTGGTCAATGGTATTTTCAACGTTACGTTGCCAATTTGCCAACCAATGGTGAAATTGTCTTTTTTGACCGTTCTTGGTATAACCGCGCAGGTGTGGAACGCGTAATGGGTTTCTGTGATCCACACGAATATTTATTATTTATGCGTCAAGCCCCAGAATTTGAACGTATGTTGGTGGCAAGCGGTATTCACTTATTTAAATTCTGGTTTTCAGTATCGCGTGAAGAACAATTACGCCGTTTCGTATCGCGTCATTCCGACCCATTGAAACATTGGAAATTATCACCTGTGGACGTGCAATCACTGGATCGTTGGGACGATTATACCGATGCAAAAAATGCAATGTTCTTCCACACACACACAGGCGATGCGCCTTGGACCATCATTAAATCTGATGATAAAAAACGTGCGCGTTTAAACTGTATCCGTTATTTTCTATTGCATTTAGACTATCCAGATAAAGACCTGAAAGCCATTGGTAAATTGGATACATTACTGGTATCACACCCAGATATGAACGCAGCTTCGCAAGAAAACGGTTAATTTTTTTCTTTTTAATAACGGACGGATTACTCGCCGTCCGTTTCTCTATTTTAAGGCAGCCTGAAATATGATAAACAGCAATAATAATATTTGTGAAGAATACCACAGCGCACAAGAGCAACTCGCAAAACTGCCCCACGCCATTACATTTTTTGGTAGCGCACGTATTCAAGCGCATGAACCTGAATACCAACTAACCGAACGTTTGGCGCGACGCTTATCTGATGCAGGTTTTGCTATTTTATCGGGTGGTGGACCTGGTATTATGGAAGCTGCTAACAAAGGCGCGTTTGCGGGTAAAAGTCCCGCTATCGGTTTAAATATTGTGTTACCACACGAACAAAGAGCCAATCCTTATCAAGATTTAAGCATCACTTTTGAAAACTTCGCGCCACGTAAAACGATGTTGGTGCAACACGCCTTTGCTTTTGTTGTGGTGGCGGGTGGATTTGGTACATTAGACGAATTATTTGAAACGCTCACCTTAATGCAAACCCGTAAAATCGCACCACGCCCCATTGTTTTAGTGGGCAGCGCATTTTGGGGTACGCTAATAGAATGGTTAAAAAGCCAGCTTGCTGCGCGAAAACTCATTAACGATGATGACTTTGACTTCCTTTATTTAATGGACAACGAAGACGAAATTTATCAAACACTTGTTTCCTATCACCAACAACATTTTGCTTGATTTCAGGCAGCCTGAAAACAAACAACCGCAATGATTATGTCTACTCGTGTTGATTTTCAACCTGTTTTTCTGCTCACCAGCAAAGCGTGGCGAGAAAACAGCTTGCGTATAGAAGTATTCAGTCGTGATTATGGGCGCGTATCACTGCTTGCACGCAGTGCGCGTACACGTGGTTCAGAATTGCGTGGTGTACTTGTGCCATTTGTGCCGATTAGTGCATCATGGCATGGCAAAGAAGAACTTAAAACCTTACATCGTGCAGAATGGATAGGCGGTTGGGCGCAACCTAAAAATCGTCAATTATTCAGTGCATTATATTTAAACGAATTGATGCTTAAATTAACTGCGCCAGAAGACCCTAATCCTATTTTGTATCAACAGTTTTACCAAACACAACAAGCCATTGTTAGCGAGCAACAACATACCACAGCCTTACGCCATTTTGAATGGAATCTATTAAAGTCATCAGGCTTAACGCCAGATACGCAGAAAGACGAACAACATCAACCCATTTGTGCGCAGGATTATTATTTTATTCAACCAGAACACAACCCACAAAAAGTGGTACAACATTATCAAAATCCATTAGGCGTTACGGTTTCAGGCAGCCTATTGCAAGCATTGGATACGCAAACATTAAATACGCAAGACAGCCAAAATCAAGCCCTTGCACTCACTCGTCTACTGATTAACCATTATTTACCCGAAGGTGCCAGTAGTCGGCAAATCTTGCAACAACTGAATGATATAAAAAAACATAATAAAAATAGCGCAAAAGATTGATTTCAGGCAGCCTGAAACATTTACACATCGTCATTTTGAGTTAAAAGGTAATTGTTTCATCTTTAAACAAACAAAAAGACTTTTTGTTGTCCTTTTATTTGGTTTAGCGTAAAGACATAAAATAATGAATGGTAAGCTGGTTTTTGCAAAAGTTTTGATATTTTTCACTGAAAATTTTGCCACGAATGATGGGCTTTATGTTAAAGTTAACCCTATTTGTATTGGCAACATAAAGACGGTTTGCACCGTCTTTTTCCACTTTATAAAGAGAACTGATTATGCAAACTTGGCAGCTTCCAGAACATATTGCTGATATTTTGCCTGAACGCGCTAGAAAATTAGAAAGTATTAAAGAACAAATACTTGCTTTGTTTCGTGTACATGGTTTTGAATTGGTACACCCACCTTTAATGGAATACAGTGATTCACTTTTGACGCATATTGATAAAGGTTTGTCATTAAAAACCATTCGTGTAACCGACCAAATGAGTGGTCGTCAATTAGGGATTCGCGCAGATATTACGCCACAAGTAGCGCGTATTGATGCACATTTATTGAGTAAAAACGATGGGATTAACCGTTTATGTTATTCAGGCAGCGTATTGCACGCGAAACCTGATGGTTTTTTGACCACGCGTGAACCCTATCAAACAGGCGCGGAATTATATGGTTTTGCTGGTGTGGCGGCGGATATTGAATTGATTGATTTAATGTTGCAAACATTGTCCGCAGGTGGTATCAACGATACGATTTTGTCTTTGGGACATATTGGCGTGTTTCACGCAATTGCCACGGCAGCTGAATTAGAAGATGCACAACGTAAACAACTCTTGGCAGCTATGCAAAACAAAGATCGTGAAGCAGTGGCGCAATTGACACAAAGTTGGCAATTAGATGATATTTGGCGTAATGCTTTCACGGTGTTATTGTGTTTATATGGCAACCAAGATGTCTTGCAAAAAGCACGTACGCAGTTGCCACAATTAAGTGCGGTCAATAAAGCTTTGGACGATTTGACTATTGTATGTGAAGCATTTGTTGCACGTGGACAAGCGATTCATATTGATTTAGCGGAAGTGCGCGTAGACAATTATCACACAGGTTTACTTTATGCGGCTTATTCGCCAGAACATCACGATGCTGTGGCGCGTGGTGGTCGCTATGATGGTTTGGGAGCGTATTTTGGTCGCGCACGTCCTGCCACTGGTTTTAGTTTAGATTTACGTATTTTTGGTGATTATTTATCGGATACCCATCGCCCTGATGCGGTTCGTGTCCGCGCAGAAGATTGTTTGGCAGCACAAAAAGAAATTCAGGATTTACGAGCGCAAGGTATTTGTGTTGTGGTGGATTATGGTTTAGAAGATAATTCAGGCAGCCTGAAAAAACTGGTGTTGCGTGATGATAAATGGGTTGTGATTTAATTTCAGGCAGCCTGAAAATATTTTTATTATGATTTCTCCATCTTATTAAGAAGGTACAAAATATGAGTAAAAACGTAGTGGTTATCGGCGCACAATGGGGCGACGAAGGCAAAGGTAAAATTGTAGACTGGTTGGCAGAACAATCCACAGGTGTGGTGCGCTTTCAAGGCGGACACAATGCTGGGCATACATTGGTTGTGAACGGTAAAAAAACCATTTTACGTTTAATTCCAAGTGGTATTTTGCATGAAAACTTGGATTGTTTTATTGGTTCAGGTGTGGTGGTATCGCCAGAAGCTTTATTGGGCGAGATTGATGAACTGGTGTCAGCTGGTGTGAAAAATGTGGAGCAACGTTTGAAAATTGCTGCAACCGCGCCATTGATTTTGCCTTATCACGTTGCACTTGACCAAGCTCGAGAACAATCACGTGGTGATAAAAAAATTGGCACAACAGGTCGCGGTATTGGTCCTGCATACGAAGATAAAGTAGCACGT
>JAFSQZ010000054.1 GCA_017446355.1 Neisseriaceae bacterium | reverse complement strand
TTGGATTAAAACTTTTGCAATAACGCCGATTTTTGCTTAAAGCGTCAATCTGAAACCCTTGCAAAACTTGTCATTCTGACCCTGAGCGAAAGCGAATGGGGAAGAATCTCATTCTTTGTTTGATAAAGATTTTTCCCTTTCACTTCGTTCAAGGTCAAAATGACGAATAGTACAAAGTAGGGTTTTGCAAAGGTTTTAGGCTGCCTGAAATGTTGTGTTCAGCTTAAATATTAGGGTTTGTCATTTAACACTTCTGCATAAGGTTTGCCATCAATCATTAGCTTTTTGGCAAACGGTTCTCTGCCTTTTTGATAACTGTAAACAACGGTAACGCGCGTTTGGTCGGTGTGGCGCAAAATGTCGTCTAATTCATTGGCGTGCGTTTCACTGATGTAAAAACGACATCGCTCACAAAAGGCTTCTTTCGGACAAATATTGTTGTCAAATTGATGGCAGTCGGTTTGTTGCCAGTCGTGTTGATAGCGTATGTAGTGTCCTGATAATAAGTCGCGTGGGTCGTAGCCTTGTATCACAATTTCTACTTCGCGTCCGTCATTGCGTTGCGTGGCAAGTGAAATACTCCAAGCCAATAGGGCAAAACAGGGAAAAGCGAGTAGGGCAATGATAATGTGGCGATGTAGACGAAATAAGCTGCCATCGCGTTGTGGTGAGCTGTTTGATGTGAACAATTGTTCTTGCGTGTCGGCAAGTTGTTTTAAAAGAGGGTGTTGGCTAAGTGTGGTGAATTGTTGTTTTGTCCAAGATGATAGGTGTTTCATCAGCCATAACATCAATAAAATGCTTAATCCGCCAAAAATAAAGCCCCAGCCTGCGAGAAATAAGTCGCCAAAGCGCATAGCAAATTGCACAATGATATACAGTTCTGCCATCATTGCGTTGCGTTGGAAAGATGCTAAATTTTGACTGATGGCTGCCTGAAATAAACGTATGGCAAAGAATAGGGCAACGATAATGTGGCTGCCTATAACGATTAACCAACTGATGCCAGAGAATGAGTGATGCGTGTCGCCCCAAACGATGCCTAAATGCCAAACCAGAACATAGGTTAAACATAAAATCAGTAAGAATAAACCGTGTGCAAGTTTGCTGTGTTGTTTGGTGCGTTGGTGAATCAAGTAGCTGATGGTGGCAAGAATACCACAGACAATAATCAGTAAAACGTTGAACCACCAGTGTTCATCTATGTTGTTGATAAGGTATTCCCAAAGTTTTCCGTTCCAAGTCCAAGACGATGCGAATAATAGCCACCACGCGCTGTTGAGCGCAAGATTGCGACTGAATAATACAAAGGGAAGACTTAATAATGCCCACGATAAGGCAAATGATGCCCAACCGCCTTGTAAATGAAAAACTTGCGCGATTAAGCCAATGCTGACACCAACCATTATTGCGCAAAGAATTAGCATTACTTCGCGTAAGCCTGTTTTTCGGTGGACAATGGCATAATAAGCCGATGCAATGAATGCGGAAAATAGGGTGAAATTACCCAAAAGTTTGGCAATTTCGCCTAATTTTTCCCAGTTTGCAGCAACCAATAAACTGATGCCTAAACCAATTAACGAAGCGGCTAGGGCGAGTGAGATTTTGGCAAAAATATGACTGTTGTGCTGTTTTTCTAGGTCAAGAATGTTTTGCGCTTGTTCGGGGGTGATGATGTTTTGCGCCACCCAGTTTTTGGTTTTTTGCTTTAAAGACATATTCAGGCTGCCTGTAATTGTCCATCATTCATCAATAAAACACGTTCAAAACGTTGTGCCAGTTGGTCATCGTGGGTAACCACCACCAAGGCTGTACCCAATTCATTTTTTAATTCCAGCATCATATCTAATACATTTACAGCGTTTTGACGGTCTAAATTACCTGTTGGTTCATCGGCCAATAAACATTTAGGTTGATTAACCAGTGCGCGTGCAATGGCAGCGCGTTGTCGTTCGCCACCTGATAATTCAGTGGGGCGGTGCATCATACGTTCTTTTAAGCCAACTTTTTCCAACATTGCAATAGCGTGTTTACTGGCGGTTTCTTTGTCCATTTTGCCGATAAGGAGTGGCATCATCACATTTTCTAGTGCGGTAAACTCCGCTAATAAATGGTGAAATTGGTAGACAAATCCCAAATAACGATTGCGTAATTGTCCTAATTGCGCCGCATTGATGTGTGCAATATTTTGTCCCATCAATTCAATGCTGCCTGAACTGGGAACATCTAATCCGCCCAATAAATGCAATAATGTGGATTTGCCGCTGCCTGAAACACCAATAATACTCACACTTTCGCCTTCATCAATGCGCACATTTAAATCGCGCAATACCGACACATTTAACTTGCCATCTTGATAAGTTTTGCTCACTTGTTGAGCAAGAATAATCGGATTACTCATAACGCAAAGCCTCCGCAGGTTGCGTACGTGATGCGCTCCAACTGGGATAAAGTGTCGCCAAAAATGACAAAACCAAAGAAATGCACACCACACTGATGACATCAGCTGCCTGAATATCGCTGGGCAAATAATCAATAAAATACACCTGTGAAGACACAAAATGCATACCTGTTAAACTTTCCACCCATTGCAAAATCACGCCAATTTTCCAAGCCAGCAATAAACCTAAAATCGTGCCAACCAGTGTACCCAACGTGCCAGCCACCATACCTTGTACCACAAAAATTTTCATCACGCCGCGTGGTGATAAACCTAACGTGCGCAAAATCGCAATATCGGCTTGTTTTTCTTTCACAATCATCACCAAAGACGAAACCAAATTAAACGCCGCAACAATGATGATGCACGTTAACAATAAAGTCAGTAAACGTTTTTCCATTTCCACAGCGTTAAAATAACTGCGATTGTTATCGGTCCAATTTTGTTGCCAAATTTGCGCGGCATCTTGTTCAGGCAGCAAGTGTGCCATTATTTCTGGTGCTTTTTGTGGGTCAGCCAAACGCAAGCGCAAAGGCGTTTGCATATCGTCCATACGGTACAACTTTTGCGCATCAGCTAAATGCGTGAGTGCCAACATACGGTCAGCATCATCTACCCCAGTTTTTAGAATGCCCACAACATTAAATTGTTTTAAACGTGGCACCACGCCAGCTGGTGTAACATTACCTTCGGGCGTAATCACCGTTACCTTGTCGCCCATTTCCACGCCTAAATCCGATGCCAAAGATTCGCCCAAAATCAAGCTAAACTCATCGGCTTTAACATCATCAAAACGACCCATAAGCATTTTATCGGCATAATCCACCACCTTTTTTTCCTGTTCAGGCAGGATACCGCGAATTTGTACACCACGAACTTCACCAGCATTTGCCAATAAAGCCTGTCCTGACACAAAAGGCGCACTGGCTAACACCGCTTTTTTATGGGTAAACAATTGTTGCAAAGTTTGCCAAGACTGTCCTTCTTGCGCTTGAAGATAGCCCACTTCGGCATGTGGCGCAATATTCAGCAATTGAGCACGAATATCTTTCTGAAAACCGTTTACTACGGATAACACCAAAATCAACACGGTTACCCCAATGGCAATGCCCAAAATAGAAATCACCGAAATAAACGACACAAAACCGCTGCGTTTTTTGGCACGCAAATAACGCAAACCAATCCAAGATTCTAATGACATATGTTTTATTTAATGTTTATTTAATACCAAATACAATAATTAATTTTCAGGCAGCCTGAAAGAAATGTAAATTTTATCACATCATATATGTGGCTTTATAGCAAGTGTCATCACTAATATTAAACCGTTTCTTCAACAACAATACGATTCGGATTTGGACTATCACTCACAATCACTTCACGCAATAAACCCTCAACCTTGTCTTTGACTTCAAAACGGTCATCACTTTCAGGTAAAAAAGGAATAAACGTATCTACTTTTACAGTGATTTCAGGCAGGGAAATAATTTTTAAGAAAGAAAACAATAAGTTAATATTATGGAAAGAAACTTTTTCGGTGCGTTGGTTTTCGCTGTAATAACGCAAAGCCAATATTTGAATAGGGGATTGAGCATTGATGGCAGACTGAAACAACGCCGCTTTAAGTGGCAAAATATTGTTGCCAAACGTGGTGCGAGCTTCGGGAAAGAAACACACGTTTGCGCCTGTATTCAGTTGTTGAACAATTGCCGCATTGATGGGTTCAATATCTTTACGGTTGCTGCGATCAATAAATACAGTACCCACATTTTCAGCAATTTTGCCAATCATTGGCCAAGAACGCATTTCTTTCATGGCAATAAATCCACTGGGCAATAACGCACTGATGACAAAAATATCCAACCAAGAAATATGATTGGCCACCACTAAACGTCCTGTTTTGTAAATATTTTCAGGCAGCTTATCCGTGTCAAGGTGAACATTTAAAATAGTCAAAGCATCTAACGCTGCCTGACGAATAATGTTTTTGCGTGTCGCTAAATCCACTTGTTCTAAATGACGAAAACGAGAGAATAAAGACAATAACCAGCGAAACATTAAAAAAGTACGTTTAATGCGTGTCCAAAACGATGTGGTTTTCATCAACAAATAGTCCAAAACAAAAAGTACGCATCTTGCAACGAAATTTAATAAATCGCAATATATTTCAAATTTTTTAACGTATTTGAGTAGGTTTAAACGAAGTAAAATTGTGTTAAACTACGTCTATTTTTTTGATTCTTTTTTCGGGAGGATTGAATGATGTTCTCTCTCAATCAACAACACATTGATCAGATGCGTCAATTCGCGCAAAAATACTTTCCTTGCTTATTGCAAGCTCGCCCTGCTTATGGGCATAAAGGCACTTTTGGTACGGTTGGTATTTTAGGCGGCGCAAGTGGAATGGTGGGTGCGCCACTTTTAGCAGGTTCTGCTGCTTTATTGATGGGGTGTGGTAAAGTTTTGGTCGGCTTCAATCAAAAAACATCACCCCTACAAGTCTATGAAAAGCAGCCTGAATTGATGTTAAGAACAGCCGTTGATGTTCTTGCTAATCCGCAAATCAACACTTGGTTGATTGGTTGTGGATTAGGTAAAGATAAAACTGCTTTGGCGTTGTTGCAACAAGTGATGTTAAAAGCTAAATCTTCCTTTGTTATTGATGCAGACGCTTTGTATTTTATGAATGATGAATCGCTCAATAGTCTGCAAACTTTTATCATTACACCACATGCTGCAGAAGCAGCTCATTTGTTGCGTACAAGTAGTTCTTGGGTAGATAGCCACCGTATTGAAACCGTACAAATGTTGACGAAACGGTATCGTTGTATCACCGTCTTAAAAGGAAAAAACACATTGGTTGCTGATGAAAACGGTTTGCTGTTTACCAATCCTAGTGGCAATGTGGGTTTAGCCAGCGCAGGCACAGGCGATACACTTGCAGGTATGATAGCAAGTTTATTGGCGCAGGATTTGACTCCACAAGAAGCTTCAATGGCAGCAGTATGGCTTCATGGTTTAGCAGCCGATTTTTTGGCGGAACGTATGAAAGGTAATATTGGTATTTATGCCAGTGAACTACCTGAAGTAGCGCGGTATTTGCGGAATCAATTGGTTGATCAACCCACTTTTTTTAATTCAGGTTGCTTCTTATCTCTATAAAACATCAGCAGGTATCAGAAAGTCTGATGTGAGAAAGAAAAATAAATTTTAAATAAAACATTAAGTTGAAGAAATAATGCGGAAGCATTGATAAATATTGCTTGTCAACAGAATAAAAATATAGCATAATTCCAACTTCTTTTGCCGGTGTAGCTCAGTTGGTAGAGCACCTGACTTGTAATCAGGGGGTCGCGAGTTCGATTCCTGCCGCCGGCACCAAATTAAAAGCAGTGTAATCAATCGGTTACACTGTTTTTTCTTTTTAGTGTTGCAAAATCTCATCACCCTTTGTGTCATATTTGTGCCAAAGTCAATAACGACAATGCTTTCAACAGCATTTTCGGCTGTAAGGCTTTATTCAAGCAAATTATTCAGCAATGCAGAATGTTTATGCAAATGGTCAGGAGCAAGATGAGCGTAGCGTTGAACCATTGAAACGCTTTCCCAACCGCCCATTTCTTGTAGAACCACCAATGGCACACCCCTTTGCACCAACCAACTTGCCCAAGTGTGGCGTAAGTCGTGAAAGCGAAAGTTCTCAATTTCGGCTTTTTTTAATGCCATTTTCCAATCTCGCCACTGCCAATTTTTAAGTGGTGTTCCTTTGGAATTGGTGAAAACAAAAACATCGTGTTTGCCTTGTTGTTCATACAACACTTGCATTGCTGGTTCATTTAATGATACGCCCAACGGTCTACCTGATTTCATATTGTCCGCTGCAAACCATGCTACTTTGCGATTTAAATCAATCTGCGACCACCGTAAAAATTGCACATTACTTCTTCGTAACCCAGTGGATAGACTAAATCGGATAATGCGTGATAAATAGGGCGGTGCAGTAGCAATTAGGCGTTGTGCTTCGTCCGTTGTTAACCATCGAATACGACATTTCGGTTCAGAATATAATGAAAAATAAGGCACAGTTTCTAACCATTCCCATTGTTTCATCGCTCTATTCAAGATTGCTCTAATCAGTTGAATAAAGCGATTTTTTGTAGCGTTGGTTCTGCCAAAATCTTTGACTGTATCCATCACCAAATCTCGTGTAATGTCGTCAAGATACATTCCACGCAAAGCGGTTAAGCGACGTATCATTTGCTTGTCTTCTTTGATACTCTTTTTATGTCCTTTCTCGTTGAGCCAACGGATACACGCTTCGTCCCAAGTTCGCTTTGGTTTTTCGCCTATGCGGTCTATTCGCCATTGATGATATTTGAGTTTGTCGTGTAATTCTTCGGCTGCTTGTTTGTCGGTTGTGCCAAGAGTGCGTCTAATTCTCTTGCCACTT
>JAFSQZ010000053.1 GCA_017446355.1 Neisseriaceae bacterium | reverse complement strand
TATTTTTTAGGTGTCAAAGTCAACGCAAAAGATGTCCAAGATGGCACGACTTTATCATTTCCCACAAAGTTAACCCGAAAAAACTGTTAAAATCTACCTTTTTGTCAGACGACAGAGAAACACAATGACTTCTTTACCTATTTTACCCCCCGCGATGTTGGGGATTTTAGGCGGCGGACAATTGGGCAGTATGTTCACGCTTGCTGCCAAAACAATGGGGTATCGCGTAACCGTATTAGACCCAGATCCCAATGCTCCCGCAGCACGTTTTGCCGACATTCATTTATGTGCACCTTATGACGATGCCACCGCTTTAACACAATTATCACAATGTGCAGCGGTTACCACCGAGTTTGAAAACGTCAATGCGCAAGCTATGAAAGATTTGGCGCAACATACGCGCGTATCACCCAGTGGCGAATGTGTTGCGGTGGCGCAAAATCGCATCTTGGAAAAAGCACGCATCACCCAAGCAGGTCTAGCAACCGCACCTTATCGCGCGATGACTTCTTCTGATGATATTAACGATGATTGCATCTCTTTATTACCAGGCATTCTCAAAACCGCCACATTAGGCTATGACGGCAAAGGACAAATACGTGTGCAAACACTAGCCGATGTTCAGGCAGCTTTTGCGCAATTAAATCAAGTGCCTTGCGTGTTGGAAAAACAAGTGGATTTACGTGCCGAAATTTCTGTGATTGTGTGTCGTTTAAACGCAGAAAACAGTCTAACTTTTGACCCTGCTGAAAATCATCACGAAAACGGTATTTTGGCGTATTCCATTGTCCCTGCAAGGCTGCCTGAAAACGTATGTCAACAAGCGCGACAAATGGCTTTACGTCTTGCCGAAGAATTGGATTATGTTGGCGTGTTAGCGGTGGAAATGTTTGTCGTGGGCGATGAACAACAATTGATTGTCAATGAAATTGCACCGCGTCCACACAACAGCGGTCATCACACCATTGACGCGTGCAGCAGCAGTCAATTTCAACAACAAGTCCGCATAATGTGTGGCTTACCACCAGCCGATACACGTTTACTTACTCCTTGTTGTATGGCAAACATTTTAGGTGATTTATGGGGCAACGCAGGTGAAGAACCGCGTTGGCAAACGGTACAAAACACCACCAACGCCCATTTGCATTTATACGGCAAACTTGTGGCACGTAAAGGGCGTAAAATGGGACATTTCACCGTGTTAGCAGACCAAGCAGATAAAGCTTTTTCACAAGCGAAAAACCTTCATCAGCAATTATCTTTTGAATAATGCTGTTTTTGGGTTTCAAGTAAGATATAAAGTACACACATTCAAGTGTAATCATTGAATGTGTGTATCATTCGGATTGTAAAGAAGATTTCATTTTCATGATAAAATAACGCCGTTTGCTAGTGGTAGCTTTAACAATTATGCAAGAATATCCATCACAATTATTTTCTACTTTTGCTAATACTTCTTGGCTAGATCAACCATTTTCAAATCCTAATGCTCATATTCGTCTAGCAACAGTATTTAGTGGTATTGGTGCAATTGAACAGGCATTTAAAAGACTAAATTTAAATCATTCTATTGTTTTTGCTAATGATATTGATAATTTTGTAAAAACAAGTTATTTGGCAAACTATCAATTAGATAAAAAAGATTGGCATAGTGATATTACAAAATTTGATGCAACTCCCTATAAAAATCAAGTAGATATTTTGGTTGGTGGCAGTCCTTGTCAGGCTTTCTCTATGGTTGGTAAAAGATTGGGATTAGAAGATACTCGTGGCACTTTGTTTTATGATTTCGCAAGAGTGGTGTCAGAAACACAACCCAAATTATTTATTTATGAGAATGTTAAAGGCTTATTAAATCACGATAATGGGAATACCTGGCAAGTAGTTCAAGATGTTTTCAACAGTTTAGGTTACACCTTATATTCACAAGTTTTAAATAGCAAAAACTATGGTATTCCACAACACCGTGAAAGAATCTTTGTTATTGGTTTTAAAGATAAACCTATAAATGGATTTAAATTTCCACAACCAATAAAATTAGAGCAT
>JAFSQZ010000052.1 GCA_017446355.1 Neisseriaceae bacterium | reverse complement strand
TTTGCCGTGTGTTTACCACAAGCACGTTTAGGCATTATTTTCTTACCGTTTTCGCTGCCTGCACGCCATTTTGTATTACTGTTTACCGCTTACGAATTATTCGCCCAATTTTCAGGATTTTCTATTTTCGGCAACAATATTGCCCATTTAGCACACGTCGGTGGTGCCATAGCTGGTACAATTATCGCGTTATTTTTCCAGTGGCATTTACGCAAAAAACTATTGAATCATCGTTCATCTGTTTAATTTGCAAAACAAACCAATATTTAAGTCTTTCGTAAATACACAATGGGCAACACAATTCTATGCTCTTTATCAATGTTTTTATCTTGCCACATCACAATAAAATTCACTTCTGCATCACTTAATTGATAACCTTGTTTAAGGTATTTTGACAATTTTTCTGAAAATTTTTTTGAAAAACAAATCACTTCACAACCTTCTTCATCAAAGCAAGCGCGTTCTGTTAAATGTAAACGGTCGCCTGCCTGCAAAGCACGAATAGCAGTTTGAACAAGCGCAAATTTTCCTAAAACAACATCGCTATGCCCTAAATACAACACCAATTCTCGTGATTGCGTTTTGGGTTTGCCTTGAAAATGGATTTCGTTTACACCATCGCCGACACACATTGTGCGTAAATCTGCCTGATTAGATAAAATCGTTAAGTGCGATTTGGCGCGGGAAAAAGCGACATACAATAAGCGTTTCTTTTCATCGCTTTGCACTTGCATTTGATTGAGATAAACAAAAACATCATCGTATTCGCGTCCTTTGGCTTTGTGCATCGTGGAAACAAACACTTTGCTTTGTTCTATTTGAACAAAATCTTCCCATTTGGATTCAGATAGCATATTTTGCCAGTCGGACACATATTTATTCTTCGGAAATGCTTTTTCAAAGTAATTGAGTATATTGTTTAATAAAGGCAAATTTTTGCTACGCGATAAGTATTTTTGGGTTTTAAGTTTGGCATTTTCCCAATTTTCAGATGGAATCATCGCGTGGTTGGCACAGTTTAAATAATGTTCAAAAACACGTACTTCCAATAAATCATAAGCACAAAAGCCTTCATTGGTCTGCACCAACTGGCAGGGAATTTTAGCTTGACGCAGTTGCCCTGCAATATCAATGGCTTCTTCATTGATTTGTGTGAGTACAGCTATGGTGTTTTGTGTATGTTGTTTGGCTTGAATTTTTTCCAATAAATACGGCATCACGCTGCCTGAAAAAGAAACATAATCCACTTGCCCTTTTTCTGTTTGCACACCCAAAACGGCTTGTTCTTTGAGTCGTTGCGTAATGTGTTTCGCAAAACGATTACAAAACGATACGATATTGGTTTTACTGCGATAATTTTCTGATAATTCGTATTTTGTGGCACCAAAATCGTTTAACAATTGACGCATATATTTTGGGGTGGCACCCTGAAAATCATAAATCGTTTGGTCGTCATCGCCCACAGCAATCACACGCATTTCTTCGTTTTTGGCGATTAAGGTTTTTACCAATTCAAATTGTGTGGCATTGATGTCTTGTGCTTCGTCCAAAACCAATACCAATTTTGCAATGCGGTTTTGTTCCACTTCCCCTGATTGAATTTTGGCGATTGCTTGGGCGATGATTTCATCGGACTGTGTTAAATCGCCCACCCTGCCCAATAAATCAAAACAATACGAATGAAAGGTTTTGATTTCCACAAATGCGGCGGCGTTGCCAATCAATTCCAATAAACGCACTCTAAATTCGTGTGCCGCTGCACGGGAAAAGGTGAGCATCAGCAGTTGTTCGTGTTTAATGTCTTCTAATTGATACAAAGAAGCCAGTTTATGCACCAAAACGCGTGTTTTTCCACTGCCTGGTGCCGCAAAAACCACAATATGTGGGCTGGTGTTGTCTTGGATAATTTGCAACTGTGTGGGCGATAAATTGCCAAACCATTGATTAAATCGCTCTTGTGTCATATTGCGTTGCAAGGCTTCCTTTTCCTTATTGGGAAAATAATGACGAATAAATTGACGATAGTCCAAACTGAAATAATCGTTAATGAGTTTTAAGGCAGCCTGAACATTTTTCAACATCGTTTGTGCATATTTGCCCATAATATGAATTTGCTCTTGCCGTGTTTGATAATGCTGTGCCAACGAAACATAGTCTTCTTTGGTGTATTGTTTACGATTGTCCATCATTAGGCGGTTAATGTGTAATCGTTGATAAACCACCAAAAATCCGCCTTCAATTTTCAGTAAACCCATACGCAATAAGTAAAACAACACATCTTCAATATCGTCCAAAGTGATGTTTTGGGAACGCATCAACTGGCTTTTTTGGAAAGCGTCCAGCAGTTCGCCAACGGAAAATTCCACATACGCCAATTCAGATTTTTCTTGTTGTTCAAACGATTGTGTTTTCTGTATTTCATATAAATAACGCAGAACAAATTGCGCCAATAAATGTGTTGTATCCAACCACGCGGAGAGTTGTTTGGCTGAACTTTTTAAAGTTAACGCGACTTCATCGTGCGCATTTTCACAGCGAACCAAAACATTTTTCATTTTCCAAAAAGTCAAAACATTTTTGAGCATTTTGGGATTAACCGTTTTCAGGCTGCCTGAACATTCTTGATTCAACATTTTCAATGAAGTTCGCAAAGTGCCTTCATCTTGAAATTTTTCTAATAAAAAATGTTCCAACTGCACCAATGAATTTAAACTATGCAAAACATCTTGCAATCGCCCACTTTTTTTAATAAACGCACGCAAATCCTGCTGATCCGCCAAAATCTTTTCTTGACGCAACCACGAAACAATTTTCACCACCACTTCGGTTTTCAAACCCAATACATCAGCAATGTAATCCACGCGTGATTCCGCATCTTCTTCGGTGTGATGAATATGACTGCGTTGTGAAAACAGCTTTTTAATAATTCGCTCGGCACTGATTTTGTGTTCGTAAGGAATCAACTGGGAGCGTTGAATTTTTTCAATGGCTTCGGCAGCGTTTTTCGCCAAAATACTGTTGGCATAAATACGCGGCATATTGTAGCCACGCTTGATATAACCAACACTTTCCAAAGCCGCTATGGCGGTTTTAACACGCGTTTCAATTTCTTCAACAGGTTCTTCATGCCAACCTGCTTGCCGTGCAATATTCAACGCCGATTCCGTAATAGAATGGCGTTTACCGCATAAATCTTTAATGGCTTTGAAAATTTGATTGATTTCTTTTTGCGCAATTTTGGTTTGATTTAACAGCAAAAAATGCTTGTCTAAATCTTCTGGGGCAAATAAGACAAAACAGGCTGCCTGAATGTTTTCATCACGCCCTGCACGCCCTGCTTCTTGTACATAATTTTCCAAAGAATCCGAAATCTCATAATGCACCACCAAGCCCACATCTTTTTTATCCACGCCCATACCAAAAGCCGATGTTGCAACGATGATTTGCACTTCTCCTGTCATAAATTGATTTTGATTTAGGATTTTTTCTTCCTTATCCATTTTGCCGTGATAAGGCAAAGCAACAAAACCATATTGATTAAGTTGATGAGCAACTTCTCGCGTTTTTTTCGTCCGCGAAACATAAACAATCGTAGGACAGTTATAGCGTTCAATTAAATCACGCAGGGTTTGACGGCGTTCATCATCATCTTTTTGCAACAATACTTGATAGCGCAGATTTTTTCTTTCCACACTGGCAGCAAAAGTATGCAAATTTAAATTGAGTTCTTTTTTAAAATAATCTTTAATGTCTTCAATCACTTGCGGCTTTGCTGTTGCCGTAAAACACGAAACAGGAATAGGGTGAGAAAGTTTTTTGGCTGCCTGAATTTTTCTGATAAATTCAGCAATATATAAATAATCCACGCGAAAATCTTGTCCCCACGCTGAAAAACAGTGTGCTTCATCAATCACAAAGCGTGCGATTTTTCGTCCGAGTAACACATTTTCTATTGTTCGCGAACGCAAACTTTCAGGAGCAAGATAAAGCAGACTGGCAGAACCATCTTGTACACGTTCTAACGATTTTTGTCGCTCAATCGGATCGAGTAAACCGTTGATGGTAACCGCTTCGGTGATACCACGTTGTTCCAAGTTATCCACTTGGTCTTTCATCAACGATTGTAAAGGCGAAATCACAACCGTTAATGCTTTGCCATATTCTCCTGCCATTAAAGCAGGCACTTGAAAGGTAACCGACTTGCCACCGCCCGTTGGAAACACCGCCAAAACGGATTTTCCTTCAACTGCCGCTTGTGCCGCTTTGGCTTGCAAAGGTTTTCCATCGTATTCGCGAAATTTTGAATACCCAAAATATTTGTTTAAAGCCAATTCAATATTGAGATGCCGCCGACAATACGCACAAGCTTGACGACACGGTGTGGCACGAAGCTGGGTAAAAATCCACTCTATTTCAGGAAATTGATGTAAAACCCAAGCAGGGGTGATGGAGTGGCGTTGATTACAATGAATCAAACTCAAAGCATAAGCCAGTGCAACAGGCGATTGTGCAATGATGTTAGCCAGCGGAACATTTTCACAAATGCTTTGTAAAAATGTTTCTCCAATCAATTTCGGCAAATCATCGCAGGCAGCCTGAAAACCAATATATTTGAAAAAAGCAGAAAAACCATTTTGTTGATGAAGTAATTGATAAAAAATGGTTTTTAAATGTTCAGGCAGCCTGAAAAAAGTTTTTACTTCTTCTTCTAATAAATCACGCGTGATTTGACAATCCATCAGCGGATTATTGGATTGCGCAAATTCGGTTTTATAATCTTTATTTAATGCGTGATACGGACGCTCTGGAAAAAGCAAGGGAGAAAGCAATAAGGTATCAATAATATGCTCTTGATAACGATGAACTTGTGCTAAATCTTCTTGCAAGTAATGAAAATCGTGGTGCAAAAAATGATGCCCACAAATCAAATCGGCAGCCTGAATAATTTGAACAGCATCAAAAACTTTTGCAGTATGTAAGCGTGTTTCACCACACAGTACGCCAATGTCGCCAATTTTCTTGGTTTGTTCGTTAACTTCTAAATCTACATAAGCAATGCGCATTTTTGTCCTTTATTGATGCTGAATTTCCCAACATTGATGGATTTTTTTATTGCGAAAGTCTTCGGGGACGGAAAATTTGGAGATGTTTTTAATGTGATAACGCTGCATTAAAGCGTCGTTTAAAGTAAACGTGCGTAAGTTATTGGAAAAAAACAATTGTCCATTTTCGCTTAATAAGTTCATTGCGCCGTCAATTAGGGTTTCTTGGTCGCGTTGTACGTCCAGAATGTCTAACATTTTTTTGCTGTTGGAAAAACTGGGTGGGTCTAATACGATTAAATCAAATTGTTTATTTTGTTGCTTGGCTTCTTGCAAATATTGAAATACGTCTGCACGAATAATGTGATGCTTATTACTATCCATTTGATTTAGTTCAAAGTTTCTTTTTGCCCAGTTTAAATAGGTATTGGATAAATCCACCGTTTCACTATAAACCGCACCACCTGTTGCGGCATAAACTGTGAAGCTGCCTGTATAGGCAAAAAGATTGAGAAAGCGTTTGTTTTCTGCTAATTCGCCGATTTTTTTGCGTGTGTTGCGATGGTCTAAAAATAAGCCTGTGTCCAAATATTTGTCTACATTGACCCAAAATTGGCGACCGTGTTCGTGGACGATAAAATCTTCGCCTGTTTGTCCTGTTTTTTCGTATTGTGTGATGCCTTTTTGACGCGCACGCTGTTTTAGGTGAATATTGTTTAAGGGTAAACCTGTTACAAATTGTACGGCTTGGCAGATTTCGTCTAGCCATTGTTGGTATTCGTCTTCGTGCATCAGCCAGCCTGTGTCGTATTCTTGTAAGTGAATGTGTTCACCGTAAACGTCTATGGCAAAGGGATATTGGGGAATGTCGCGATCGTAAATGCGCCACGCTTCTAGGTTTTGACGTTTTGCCCATTTGAGTTGGTGTTTGAGATTTTTGCCTAAACGGTTGATTAAGTCGTTGATATTGTTCATATTAGTTGCTTGGATAAATGATTTTTACGGCTAATGCAATGAATACTGTGCCACAGATTTTATTGAGATAGTTGGCAAGTTGTTGTTTTCGGCGCATTAGTTTGCCGATGAATGATGCAGAACACACCAGCGTGGTGAGCCAAATGCTGCTGATGAATAAAAAGGTGATGCCCAATAATAAAAAGGGTAGTGGCGTTTGGTTTTCAGGCAGCACAAATTGTGGCAATAATGCCATAAAAAATAATAATACTTTGGGATTGAGTAAGTTCGTAATCATTCCTTGTTTGAATAAGGTACTTAATGTTCGCGTGTGAAAAGTTGGGCTGCCTGAAAGCGTTAGTGTGGGCGCGCGCCAAAGTTGTATGCCCAAATAAATTAAATACGCCGCACCACTGTATTGAATCATCGCAAATAAAATGGGCGAATGTGCCACAATTTGCGCCAAACCAAAAGATACTGCGCTAATGTGTACCAATAAACCTGTCATAATCCCCAAAGCAGAAACAAATCCTGCTTGCCGACCTTGTGCAATACTGCGCGTCAGAATATAAATACTGTCCGCACCTGGTGTGAGATTGAGTAAAATCACGGCAAGTACGAAACCATAATAATTGTGAATACCACTCATTTTTTACCTTTCAGGCAGCCTGAAAATGCTGCCTGAATATTGTTTTATTGATTATTTTAAGATTGTTGTAACAGCCATTCTACATAACGCGTTACGCCTTCTTCTACCGTGTAAAAATCATCGCTGTATCCCGCTTGGCGCAAGGCTTCAATATTGGCTTGGGTGAAACTTTGATACTTGCCTTTTAACGCATCAGGAAAGGGAATGTAACGAATAAACTGTTGTTCCACCAATTCATTAAGTGATAATTTTTCTTTACCTTCCGCCACGCGACAAGCGTTTACCGTTGCTGCCGCCAAATCATTGAATGACTGACTGCGTCCTGTACCCAAGTTATAAATACCTGATAATTTAGGATTTTTAAAGAAATACATATTCACTTTTGCCACATCTTCTACGCTGACAAAATCGCGACTGTGTTCACCATCACCATAATTTTCATACGCGCCAAAAAGGTTGACAAAGCCTTGTTCACGATATTGGTTAAAATGATGAAACGCCACCGATGCCATACGTCCTTTATGTTGCTCGTGCATACCGTATACATTGAAATAACGAAAACCCACTACTTGCGCACTTAAACCAGCCGCCATACGCTCGCGCACCACTTGGTCAAACAAAAATTTAGAATAACCATAAACATTCAAAGGCGATTCGTATTCACGTTTTTCTTCAAAAACTTCCCCTTTGCCATAAACCGCCGCGCTGGACGCATACAAAAAGGGAATTTTTTTATCTTGACACCAGTCCAATAAATCCAAAGTATATTGGTAGTTGTTTTCCATCATATACTTACCATCGTGATTCATTGTGTCCGAACACGCACCCTCGTGAAACACGGCTTCAATATGATGGTAAGGGAAAATATGCTCGCGCACTTGATAAATAAATTCGTGTTTATCCAAATAATGACGAATATCGCAATCCACCAAATTTTTAAATTTTTCACCACGCGTTAAATTATCCACCGCCACAATATCGTTAATTCCCTGCTGATTTAACGCGCGAACAATATTGCTACCAATTAAACCTGCCGCACCTGTTACAATAATCGTCATCTCAAATACTCCTTAATATTTTTTGAAAAACACTTTTCAGGCTGCCTGAAAGCTTATTTACACTATTTACACTTGCAAAGCAGCAGTTAATTCATCAAACGAACACACCGCCGTACCCAATTTTGCAACCACCACACCAGCTGCCGCATTTGCCATATGCATCGCTTCCAACCAATCATAGCCAGCAGCCAAACATAAACCCATCATCGCAATTACCGTATCTCCTGCGCCAGAAACATCATAAACTTCCTGCGCACGAGTTGGCTGGTGGTCAATCTGTTCAGCGCGAAACAAACTCATACCTTCTTCACTACGCGTAACCAACAAACCTGTTAAATTCAATGATTCACGCAAACCTTGCGCCTTCAACGTCAACCCAGTTTCGTCTGTCCACGCACCAGTCGCTTCTTTTAATTCTGCACGATTCGGTGTCAACAACGTTGCGCCCGCATATTTAGCGTAATCCGCCCCTTTGGGATCAATCAACACAGGTTTACCCGCAGCACGCGCCGCTGCAATCATCAATGACACTTCATTTAACACGCCTTTACCATAATCCGACAAAATCAACACATCGTATTGCGACACCAATTCACCGAATTTCAACATTATCTCTTTCAGGCAGCTCTCATCAGGTGCTTCTTCAAAGTCTAAACGAATCAACTGCTGATGTCGCGCCAACACACGCAATTTACACACAGTAGGCATTGTTTTGCTGCGCAACAAATAATTTTCAATACCATCGTATCGCAACAAACCGTCCAAAATTTTTGCAGGTTCATCATCACCCACGATTGCCAACAAACCCACTTGCGCCCCCATCGCCGCAATATTTCGCGCCACATTTGCCGCGCCACCAGCACGATGTTCGGTTTCATTGATTTTCGCCACAGGCACAGGTGCTTCGGGCGAAATACGATTCACTTCGCCAAACCAATACCGATCCAACATCACATCGCCCACCACCAGCACACGCGCTGCCTGAAAACGACTTTTTTCTGGTAAAGAATACGCACTCACTATGATTTCACTTTCTGTTTCGCCATCATCAAAACAGTCGTATTTTAACGCAAACGGACACTGACATAATGACAAAATGCCATTAAAATAATCCCCTTTTGCCACCATTCACTTCACAAAAATGATGCTTTCAACTTCTCGCTCAAAAATTTGGTCAATCATCATCACTTTATTCTGTTTTATATTTTTGCTTTTTCCCAATATTTTTGGCACAAAAGACATCAACGCATTAGAAACCTGCGTCTATGCACTACTTTTTTGGGGCGCGATTTACGCATTATCTCATCGCTTATTTGTCGCAACCGCTTATCTAGCGTCATTATGGTGGGTAATGAGTTTATTTTTAACTTGGCAATCCAGCGTTAAAATCAACCCCACTTTTCTGGGTATGGTACTCAACACTAATCTTGCCGAAATTTATGATTTTTTCAGCACATTTGGTTGGTGGTGGCTTATTGCATTTTTTGTTTGGCAAGGCTTGATTACAGTGATGCTAATATTTGTCTATCGCCACCCATTGAAGATAGAAACCAAACACCGCGTACTCATCATATCGTTAAGCGTGCTGCTATATGCCATCACACTATTTTTTATGACAGATGAAGATGTACAACCGCTCAATTCTCCCCCTAGCAATGTTAACAGTGCCTTCACAAACAATTTTGACTTTAATCAAAATGCCTTATTAACCAATAAACTACAAAATATTTACCCTTTTGATTTACCCATTTCCGCTTGGTCATTTCACACTAACTGGCGTGGCACAATGAAAACATACAATGCCCTGCCACCCATGAAAGCAAACGCCATTGATAACAATATGCCTGACACTGTTATGCTGGTGATTGGCGAATCGGCTCGACGCGATCACTGGGGATTGTATGGCTACACGCGTAACACCACGCCGCTTATCGCAAAACATCAAGAAAAACTATTGCGCTTTGACGATATGATTAGTCAAACAGTTGCCACACGTACCGCACTATCTATTATGTTATCTCGCTATCCAATATTACGTACAGACAACAAAAACACCAATCAAGTGGAACACAGTATCGTTTCTGCCTTTAATCAAGCAGGCTATCAAACCTATTGGCTTTCCAATCAAGGACAAAGCAGTTTTTTTGACAACCCCATCGCGCTATTAGCCAATGATGCACAACACACACACTTCACCAACAGTAATGACCACACCACCACAGGACGCTATGACGAAGCCCTACTGCCCTATGTTGAAAAAGCATTAACAGCAACTTCTGGAAAAAAAATGCTGGTAGTACATTTAATGGGCAGTCATTTTAATTATGGTCATCGTTATCCTGAACAATTTGCACAATTTAAACCCCATTTAGCGAACAAATGGATTGAAAAAGAAGATGCCCAAAAAAACACACAAAAACTCATCAACAGTTATGACAACTCCATTTTATATACCGATTACATTTTTGATAGGCTTTTAACCACCTTACAAACCACAGAGAAAGAAAAAAGCGTTTTATTTCTTTATATCAGCGACCATGCCGAAGATTTAGAAGGTGAAATCCTAACGAACGAAACAGGTTCGTGTGAAATCAAAAAAGCCAGTCGCTTATCTTATCGGGCATATCAAATCCCCTTTATTATGTGGGCATCACCTGCTTATATTGCAGCACACCCTGACCGTTTTCAGAAAATGGAACAAGCACAATCTCTACCTTTGCAGCAAGATTTTATACCACAAACAGTGTTAGATTTAGCAGGCATAGACATTCAAGGAAACGCCAAAACATCTTCTATACTGGATTTAGATAACATTAAGCACACTATTGAACGTCAGGTGGTAACCGCCACAGGACTGCGTCATTATGAAACCGCCAAAAAACAATCACCTTGCAATCTTTCGCAAGAAACACAAAAATAGCAATACTCTAAAAAATTTCCGTTAAGGCAAAATCTTGCAACGCACGTTGTAGTTGTAGGGTGAACACCCTTGCCCACCAAGCCTATGTAGCAATCTTCTAACTACGCAAAACACGCTTTCAGGCAGCCTGAAACCATAACCCCACCATCATTACAAGCATTACAGCAATACTCTAAAAAAACTTCCGTCATTGCGAGCCGTGAAACGGCGTGGCAATCTCCTAACCACATAAAGCAAACTTTCAGGCAGCCTGAAACTCAATCTCGCTGTCATTGCGAGCATTAACAAAGTTAATGCGTGGCAATCTCCACATTTAGAAAGTGAAACACCATCAATAAACAACCTAAAAATTAAGTTTGCTCTCCATAGTGTGAAGATTGCCACGCTACGCCTTGCGGCTTCGCTCGCAATGACAGAAATCAAAAAAAAAGAGAGATTTCTTATCTCTCTTTTTATCTTAACTGGATTTAAGCCAATTCTTCGCGCGTGGTCAGCACTCTATCAATCAAACCATATTTTTGTGCTTCTTCGGCAGACATATAATTATCTCGGTCGGTATCACGTTCAATTTGTTCCAAACTTTGTCCAGTGTGTTCGGCTAAAAGACGATTTAACTTGTCTTTTAATTTCAACAATTCACGCGCGTGAATTTCAATATCAGAAGCTTGACCGCCCAAACCACCACTGATTAAAGGCTGGTGAATCATCACGCGACTATTGGGTAGTGCAAAACGTTTGCCTTTAGTGCCTGCGGACAGTAAAAATGCGCCCATACTGGCTGCCTGACCTAAACACAAAGTTTGTACATCGGGTTTGATAAATTTTATGGTATCGTAAATAGACATACCTGCTGTTACGCTACCACCTGGACTGTTAATGTAAAAATAAATGTCTTTATCTGGATTTTCACTTTCCAAGAATAACAATTGCGCCACCACCAAATTGGCACTTTGATCGTCCACAGGACCAACTAAAAAAATAATTCGTTCTTTTAATAAACGTGAATAAATATCAAAAGCACGCTCGCCGCGACCGCTTTGTTCAATAACGGTTGGCACTAATGTGTTGTGAACATTTAACATAATATTTCCTTTAAGGTTTCAGGCTGCCTGAAATTGAGTTTCTACAAACCAAAGGCAAAACCAAAATAAAACACCTAGACGATAAAACGGCTAGGTGTTCGCATTAAGCCGAAACGCAATTATACGTTTGTACCCATCACTTCATCAAATGACAAGTTTTTTTCGCTCACTTTGGCTTGACCCAAGACAAAATTGACCACATTGGCTTCCACTGCCAAATTGCTTGCGCCTTGCAAACGTTGTTTGTCAGCAAAATACCAATCAATCACTTCTTGTGGATCTTCATAGCTTTCTGCAAAACTGCTGACAATTTCTTTGATTTGTTCTTCGGTTGCGTCTAATTTATTTTCTTCAATAATGGTTGGCAAGAGCAAGCCCAAAGACACGCGTTGTTCAGCGCGTTCAGTAAACATATCAGCAGGCAATTGTAAATTTTTAGTATCCAAACCTTGTTGCGCAAAATTTTGTTTCATTTCATTCGCTAAACGTTCAGACTCTTCACGAACAAAAGCTTTTGGCAAATCAAAAGAGTGTGCTTCGCGCAAAGCGTTCATCACATTTTCAGCATTTTGTGCATCAAGGCGACGTTTTAATTCACGGCTGATGTTTTTCTCTACTTCTTCGCGCATTTTGCTGACATCGCCATCTTCAATACCCAATGAACGTGCAAAATCAGCATTCACTTCTGGCAAAATAGCTTCAGCAACATTGTTTACAGTGATTGCAAACACAGCAGTTTTACCTGCCACATCTTTACCGTGATAATCTTCTGGGAAAGAAACTTCCACATCTTTGCTTTCGCCTTCTTTCAAACCTTTTACACCAGCTTCAAATTCAGGCAGCATTTGACCTTGACCTAAAACAAATGGATAGTTTTTTGCTTCACCACCAGCAAAAACTTCGCCATCAATTTTGCCTTCAAAATCAATAATCACGCGGTCGCCATCTTGCGCTTCGCGTTCTACGCGGTCAAAGCGAGTACGTTGTTTACGAAGAATTTCAATAGTACGCTCAACATCTTCATCTTTGACTTCGGCAACCACTTTTTCAATGCTTAAAGCAGATAAATCGGCGATTTTGATTTCTGGCATTGCTTCAAAAACAAAACCCACTTGAAAATTGGCTTCATCTTTTTGCTCTTCAACAGGTTCTACTCGTTCCAAAGCAGCCACACGTAAATTTTGTGTTTCTACTTCTTTCCAAAATGCATCTTGTGCCAAATCATTCATTACATCGTTTTGGATACCTGCACCATACATAGATGCCACCATTTTTAAAGGTGCCTTTCCAGGACGGAAACCATCTACTTTTACACGTCGTTGTGTTTGTTTGATGCGTTTATCGGTTTCTGCGTTAATGTCCGACCAAGGCAAAGAAACGATGAGTTTTCGTTCCAATTTTTCTAATGTTTCAACAGTTGCGCTCATGGCAGCCTTTCTACTTTCTATATGTTAATGTGATGTTAAATGAATAAAAATAAAACGCTCAATTTTAGCACAACTTCGCTTGATAAACAGTATTTTTAATTTTTACGATAAAAATCATCAGGCTGCCTGAAAAACACTCAAACAAAAATAATAATTTTATTTTATATACATAACCTTAGTTTCAAAATAAACAAAATGATATTGACGTTATCATAATGACTGCATACAATTTATCGTTTTAGCCCAAGTGGCGGAATTGGTAGACGCGCCAGCTTCAGGTGCTGGTATCCTCACGGGTGTGGAAGTTCGAGTCTTCTCTTGGGCACCAAATTTTAAAAGCAGCTTGGTTTTCAGGCTGCTTTTTTTGAGCTTTTTAAGCTATATT
>JAFSQZ010000051.1 GCA_017446355.1 Neisseriaceae bacterium | reverse complement strand
TAAATCAGGAGATTGCCACAGTTTGCTTTGCAAACTTCGCAATGACAGGAATTTTTAGGAGATTGTTATTGTTTGTTTATGCAAACTTTGCAATGGTAGAAATTTTTAGGAGATTGCCACGATTTGACTGTGTCAAATCTCGCAATGACGTGTATTTATTTCAGGCAGCCTGAAAACAAAAACGCTTGTATTGTAGGGTGGGCATCCTTGCCCACCGCAATGTTGATAGATGTTGATAATGCAAAAAAATGTTAGAAAATCAAATCGTTGAATTTCCCCTATGGGGAATGGTGGGCTGGAAGCTTACCTACAACTGATGAAAAACAAAAGTAAGGTGGTCAATGCTTGCCCACCAAACAAAATTAACAAAAAAACACACAAAATGAAACAAGGTGGTTTTTTAACCACCAAAACACATACAATTTCCAACAGTTTATGGTCAAAATGTCTAAATCATTTGGCAACAACTTGACAATGCTGTTATATTTACTTAAAGGTTATATTTGCCGAAAGGTGAACATTTATCTCATTCAACAGGTAAGGGATTGAGCAATATGAAAATACAAAAACTTTGTGTCATTATCGGAATGGCATTGGGCTTGGCATCTTGTAAGAACGACAATGCGGTAGAAGATTCTTCCGTTATGCCTGCTGCCAATATTGGTGTTGTGGTGAGCTCTATTGATAGCAACCCGTTCTTCCAAGGTATGCACAAATCGTTTCAAGCGGTGTCGCAAGAAAATTCGCAGTTGAAGGTGCAATTGGAAGCGTCCAAAGACGACCAAAACCTTCAAAAAACACAAATAGACAGTATGCTTAACAACGGTGCAAAAGCTTTGGTGGTGAATCTTGCTGATGCAAGTATTGGCGCACAATTTGCCAGTGAAATGTGTACACGCAATGTGCCTGTTGTTTATATTAACCGTTCACCTGGTAATGCTGCTTTGCAAAAATGTAAAACGGCTTTTTTTGTGGGTTCAGATGATGAACAAGGTGGTATTTTGCAAGCACAATTGGTGTTGGAAAATTGGCGAAATCACCCAGAATGGGATAAAAACAAAGACGGCAAAATTCAATATGCGATGCTAGAGGGTAATTATGCGATTGCATCTGCTAAATTACGTGCCAACTGGGCATCGCAAAGTCTGAAATTCTATCCACAACTTGGTTTGGGTTCTGAAAACGTTGAAGCGATTTTTAGCGAAACCGCGAAATACAATGGCGATATTGCCAAAGAAGTGGTTTCTCGCTGGGTAGCAACACCAGAATTTGAGCAAGTTGAAGTGATTTTAGCGGGTAATGACAATATGGCGTTGGGCGCGGCAGATGTTTTGGAAAGCGTAGGTAAAAAAGTGCCTATTTTCGGTATTGATGCTGTGCCACGTGCATTGGAAGCACAACAACAAGGACGTATTTTTGCCACCATTGCCAATGACTACGATACGCAATCACGCATTGCTGTGAGAATGGCAGCGAATTTGGCAAACAATCGTCCAGTGATGCAAGGTTTAGATGCTGTTGACTTGGACGATAACCGCAATGTGCGCGTGCGTTTGAAACGTGTGAGCAACCAATAACAAAAGAGGGAACAATTATGGCTAAGAAAACCAAGGCTAAAAAAACCAATAAAGATAATTTGAATCAAAGCGTGTTGTCTAGATATGGTTCGTTAATTCTTTTGTTATCGGCGTTCTTATTATTGGTTTTGGGCTTAACGCTTGCCACATTCTATTACACCAACAAAATTACCAACCAAGGTGCAGAACAAGTGGCATTGGTGGGTGAGCAAGGTGAGATTACGCAAGAGATTGCGCGTATTGCTTTCTCGCAAGAATCTTATTTGACCAATGCGGTGTTGAAGAAAAAACAAGAAGAAGGTATTGATGTGGATAAAATTCCTGTGAGCGAGTTTCCACAAAATACTTTATTCCGCCGTCAAGAAATGAAACGTTTGGCAGACCGATACACCGAAATTATGGCGCGTTTGGAACAAGGTGGTGAATTCGTTAAACGTGATGGTGAAATGGTGAAATTGATACCTGTTGAAGGTTTGTTGGAAGCTGGTTCATATAAAAATACCAAACAACTTTGGGATTTCAACTATAACTTGATTTCCGAATTTGCTATGGAACCTGAAACAGGTTATTTAACGCGCTCTTATGCCACCTATTTGATGGACTATACGCGTCAATACAACCGTGAGTTACAACGCGATACGCAAAAAGTGCAAGCTATTGTGCAAAAAAACATTGATAATCTGCGCCGTGAGTTATTGATTATTCAGATTGTTGGTGTGGGTTTGGCGGTGATGCTCTTCTTGGCGATGATGTTGGGTGTCGTTCGTCAATTGGTTCAAGGCGACCGCGCAGCAGCAGAAGCACGTAAAGAAACATCTAAAATCTTGGAAACCATTAACGAGGGTTTGTTCTTGGTGGATAAAGATTTGAATATCGGTCAAAACTATTCTGCTCACTTGGAAAACATTATTGGGCAAAGAGAAATTGGTGGTAAATCCTTGCGCGATGTGTTGGCAAAATTAGTGGATAGAGAAACCATGGAAGTAACCGAAACCTTCATTGAGCAGCTCTATTCAGAATGGGTGGTGGAAGATTTGATTTCAGATTTGAACCCATTGCGCCGCATTCGTGTGGAAGTTGATGATTTCTCTGGCTACTATATTTCTCGCTATTTGGACTTTGACTTCACACGCGTATACGAAGGTGAAGAAATTAAAGAAGTGTTGTGTTCGGTTAAAGATATTACCGAAGCTGTGTTGCTGGAAGATAAATTGGCACAAGAACGTGATCAAAACGACCGACAAATTGAAATGTTGGGTACCATTCTTTCAACTGAACCCGCAATGTTGGAAAACTTTATCAACACAGCGAAACGTCGTACCAATGACATCAACTCTGCATTGCGTCGTCCTGAACGTAATGTCGCTGCATTGCAAGATAAAGCGAAATTTATCTTCCGCGAAATCCACAGTATGAAAGGTGAAGCTTCTGCATTGAAACTGACCACTTTCGTTTCTCAATGTGAAAACTTTGAATCCAAAGTGAAAGAGTTGCAAAATAATCCACGCTTGTCTGGTAACGACTTCTTGGATTTAACCGTGATGTTGGACGAATTGATTTCCATCATTGATGTGGTGGCAAACTTGAACGATCGTATTAGTGGTGGTCGCGGTTCTGCACAATCTGTGATGTCTGGCGTGGGTCAAGCTGGTGGTAGTGCGCGTCCTGTACAATCCAATGTGATGCAAAAATACTTTACAACGTTTGCACGCGATATTGCTGAACGTAATGGCAAAAAAGTTCAATTGTTCTGTCAAGGTATGGACGATGACATTCTTTCAGGCAGCCTGAAAGATACGGTTCAAGAAATTGCCGTTCAAATGTTGCGCAATGCAGTGGTACACGGTATTGAAACACCAATAGAACGCGTGCGCGATGGTAAAGCTGAAACAGGTAATATCCAAATGACATTAAGCAAAACAGGAAATAATCTTGCTGAATTGGTAATTGCCGATGACGGTGCTGGTATTCGTTTTGATAAAATCCGTCAAAAATTACTGGAAAGCGGTCAATTTGATGCACACATCGTGCAAAATATGAGTCAACAAGAACTCGTTAAACATATCTTTGATTCAGGTTTATCTACCGCTGAACAAGGTAACGAAGATGCTGGTCGCGGTGTCGGTATGGATATTGTTAAAGAACGTATTGTTGGCATTCATGGCAAATTGAGAATTGGTTCCAAAGAAGGACAAGGTACAAAATTTGTTGTCAACTTCCCTTTGGCATAAAGTAGAAAAGCTAGGTGAAATATGCATAAATTAATGATTGTAGATGACTCTAATATTATTCGTAAACGTATTGAACGTTGCTTTGATAAAAATCAGTTTGATTTGGTGGCTGTGGCCGTTGATGGACAAGATGCTGTTAAAAAATGTAATCAGCACCTACCTGACGTGGTTACAATGGATTTGACCATGCCAAATATGGACGGTTTAGCTTGTATCCGAGCCTTGATTGAGATTAAACCAACCATCAATATTTTGGTGGTGTCTGCCTTATCCGACAAAGCAACTGGTTTATTGGCCATTAAATACGGTGCGCGTGGTTTCCTTTGCAAACCGTTTACCGATGAACAATTGATTGATGGTTTAAATAAAATGGTACGCTTTGATTTGGCAAATCGTGTCAAAGATAAAAAATAATTGATTGTTTTATGTGAAAGTCAGCAATGTTGAGCGTTGCTGACTTTTTTTATTTCAGGCAGCCTGAAATAAATATTCGTCATTGCGAGATTTGACGCAGTTAAATCGTGGCAATCTCCTAAAACTTTCCGTCATTGCGAAGTTTGCGTAAGCAAACTGTAGCAATCTCTTAAAAATTCTTGTCATTGCGAAGTTTGCGCAAGCAAACTGTAGCAATCTCCTGATTTAAACTGCATCATTGTTATTTCTTAATAAAGTCTGCTCTTTGTAGAAAGTTTGCTACTTTGTCATTAGGAGATTGCCACGCCTTGCATTTGCAAGGTTCGCAATGACAAGGAAAATAACAGAGAGATTCGTCGCTGCATTCAAAATGATGGTTTAGTTTCAGGCTGCCTGAAATGATTTAAAAATTTCTGTTATTGCAAATATTGCAAAAAACTTTTGTCATTGCG
>JAFSQZ010000050.1 GCA_017446355.1 Neisseriaceae bacterium | reverse complement strand
TTTTGTGCGGTTTTTTGTGTTTTTTTAGGTTGTTTTTGGGAAAGATTAAAGAGTGTTTTGTTTTGTGGTTTGCTTGCTTAATTTGGGGTTGGTGGGGCTTGCTTTGATAGTGGCGGTTTTTAGGCTGGTTTTGTTGTGTAATTTTATTTTATCTTATTGATTTTTAATTGATTTATTTGTGAAAGTTTAAACAAAAATGCTTGGCTTTATTGTAAGGCATATTGCTATGATATCTACAATGCGGCTGTTTTTGGAAAAGCCGTTGCGGTGGGGCGAAGACCTTTCCTACGGCGGTTATGCTGTTTCGTTTCACTATTATCTTTCAAATACTGTAAATAATGCTACAAATTTCTACGATAAACACCCTAAAATACCGTTTATTTCATTTGGTTAGGCAATTGTTTTTCGGTACAATGGCTGCCTGAAACTTATTGGGGAAACTTAAAATGAAATACTTAAATACACAGTCAGTTGATTTTAAAGAGCAATTAAAGCAATTATTGGCTTTTGAAACCGCACAAGATCCCAAAGTGGATCAAGCGGTGGCAAGTATTTGTGCAGATGTTCAGCAACGCGGTGATGAAGCGGTGGTGTCATACACTAATCAATTTGATGGCACAAATGCACAAGATATGACTGATTTAACATTGCATCAAGATGATTTGGAAGCGGCGTTTTTCAGGCTGCCTGAACAAGTACAAAACGCGCTGAAAACTGCTGCTAAACGTGTTGAACAATATCATCAAAAACAAAAATTGACATCTTGGCAATACACTGATGACGATGGCACTTTGTTGGGGCAACAAATTACTGCATTGGATCGCGTGGGTATTTACGTACCAGGTGGCAAAGCTGCTTATCCCAGTTCTGTGATTATGAACGCTATGCCTGCACACGTTGCTGGCGTGGGTGAAATTATTATGGTTGTTCCTACACCCAAAGGTGAACGCAACGATATTGTATTAGCGGCTGCGTTTGTGGCGGGCGTTACTAAAGTGTTTACCATTGGTGGCGCACAAGCAGTTGCTGCGTTGGCATACGGCACAGAAACCATACCACAAGTAGACAAAATCACAGGTCCTGGTAATGCTTATGTTGCTGCTGCTAAACGCCGTGTTTTTGGGGTGGTTGGCATTGATATGGTGGCAGGTCCTAGCGAAATTCTTGTGATTGCAGACGGTAGTACTCCTGCTGATTGGGTGGCGATGGATTTGTTCAGTCAGGCGGAACACGATGAGATTGCTCAAGCTATTTTGATTAGTACTTCACAAGATTATCTTGATGCCGTCAAAGAAAGTATGAATAAATTGATTGAAACGATGCCTCGTCGCGAAATTATTGAAGCTTCTTTAAGCAATCGTGGCATTATGATTTTGGCAAAAGATCTAGATGAGGCTTGTGAAATTGCGAATGATATTGCGCCTGAACATTTGGAATTATCACTGGAAAATGCACAAAACTGGGCAACAAAAATTCGCCATGCAGGAGCTATTTTTATGGGACGTTATACCAGTGAAAGTTTAGGTGATTATTGTGCTGGTCCTAATCACGTTTTACCTACCAGTCGCACTGCGCGTTTTTCTTCACCACTGGGAACTTATGACTTTCAAAAACGTTCTAGTTTAATTCAAGTTTCCGAAGATGGCGCACAAAAACTTGGCAAAATTGCCAGCACGCTCGCACATGGTGAACGTTTAACTGCACACGCTCGAGCAGCAGAATTGCGATTAAAAGATTGATAAGCTGAAATCGCTACTATAAACCGCTATTTTTTATAATTTGTTATGCTGAACGATAAAGAAAAGTGAAGAATTTTTTATAAAACAAAGAATGAGTTTCTTCTCTTTCCTATGGGAAGTTCAGAATGACGAATTTATAGAAGTGTTAAGCTGCCTGAAAACACAAAAGAGCAAAAGTTTGACTTTTGCTCTTTTTGTTTACGCTTTTTTAAGCTGCCTGAATAATTAGTTCGCTGCCGAAGCAGTAGCGATTGTTGCGATGTTGTTATCTGTTTTAAAGGTAGCGGTTCTGTCTTTTGTATATGCGTCGACATCAATGGTTTTACCATTAAATGTTACGGTTGAGCCTGTGGCATAACCAATGCGTACATCAAAAGGGGCTCCATCAGTAAAACGATGTTCGCTACGCGCAGGCACAATACGGCTAATGAGTATTTCACCTTTAGCATTGGTAACAGTCAACATAGTACGATGGTGTGTGGTAATCATTAACTCCTCTGCTGCTGTTGCTACTTCATTGTTTGTGGTAGCTGTTGTGGCTGATGCTGCTAAACTTTTTTGATTAGTGTTTGCTGATGCAGCGAAACCGGCGTTTAAATCGCTGGCAACCATAGGTGTAATCTGTACGTTGCTGGCATTGATGTTACTAGGTGTATCGTTGACAACCATAGTTTCGCTAGCAATACTTTTTTGTGTCTGGGTGCTGTGTTCTTTGGTTGATTTGCTTTGCCACGCATAAATAATTCCACCAATAATCAACAATCCAAGCAAACCTAAAATCCAAGTAGGAAACGGTTTGCTGATTTTTTTATTTAGATAGTTCATCTCACCAACGGTTTCGGTTTTAATATTTTTAGGTGGCGAAAAGTGGGCAAGATAGTGATTTAATTTTTCTTCATCGGCATCTAAAAAGCTGGCATAACTGCGTATGAAACCACGTATAAATACAGGTTCAGGCAAGATTTCATAGTTGCCTTTTTCTAAAGCTTCAAGTTGACGTACAGGCAGTTTTAAGCGTTCTGAAACTTCACCCAAAGAAAGGTTTTTTTGTTTGCGCAGATGACATAAGTAAGCACCAAATTTAGCTGCACTCATGATTTCGTTATTTTGATCATGATCGTTATTCATTTTGTCCACCTTTACTAATTGTTTTTAATTCATCTGAATAGGGGAAGCTTTCGCGTAACTGTGCTTCGTATTCATAGGCATCTTGTTCTTTACCTTGTGCTTTAGCAATGCGCCAACCCAAAAGTAAGTCATCTGCCATTAAACGTTCTACTTTGCTTTGATAAACTCTGAACAACTCATCAGCCGTGTTGATGTTGCCATTATTGAATTTGGCACGCGCACGCTCTTTGTAAACAAAAATAAATTCAGGATTCATGGTTAAGGCACGCTCAAAATAGCTATCTGCCATTTGTGTTTGTCCTGATTTGGCACTACAAATGGCTTTGTTGAGATAGGTTTTTTCTGGTGTGGGGTAAGTTGGGTCTGCTAATGCTCTGTCAAAATACTGATTGGCTTGGTCATAGTTTTGTTTAATCGCACATAAATACCAGCCGTAATTGTTGTTGATTTCTGAACTATCTGGAGAGATGGATAAAGCACGTCTAAAACTTTCTTCAGCTTTATCATATGTTTTTAAGGCTTGATAAATTTGTGCGCGTACCAACCAGGCCATATCGTAATCGGCATCAGATTTAATGGCATCTTCAATGGACGCAACGGCTTGGCGATAATCACGCATTTCAATAAAGTAAGCCATTGCTTGTTGTGTACGAAATTTAGCATGTTCTTCTTGGCGTTCTTTTTTACTCAAACCTTTAAATTGGGTTAAATTAGCACCAGTGCCTTCGGTTACGCAGGCATTTAATACCAATATGCTTCCCAATAGCATACCTAAACGTGCTAACGTTTTTCTGTTTATCATATTTGTTTCTCCAAAGAAATCTTTTGCCATTTTTCTTGGCGTTTGGTTTTGTCTTTTACTTGACCTGCTAATTGTCCGCAGGCTGCGTCAATGTCTTCTCCACGCGTTTTTCGTACAGTGGTTACAATATCCGCTTGCATTAAAATATCTTTAAAAACATTGATATTGTGGTTGCTAGAACGTTGGTAACCTGAATGTGGAAATGGATTGAATGGGATTAAATTAAATTTACATGGTGTATCTTTAACTAAATCCAGTAATTCATACGCATGTTCTGGTTTGTCATTTACGCCATCTAACATTACGTATTCAAAGGTTACAAAATCACGTGGTGCTTTGGTTAAATAACGATTACAGGCAGCCATCAATTCTTTAAGCGGATATTTTTTATTGAGCGGAATCAATTGGTCGCGTACTTTATCATTAGAAGCGTGTAAAGAAACTGCTAATGCCACAGGCATATCTTCTTTTAATTTATCCATTTGTGGCACCATACCAGAAGTGGATACGGTAACACGACGACGCGACAAACCATAACCGTGATCGTCCAGCATAATGGATAACGCATTGATAACATTATCATAATTTGCCAAAGGCTCACCCATACCCATCATCACCACATTGGAAATCACGCGTTCGTTTTTAGGGGTTACGCCCAAAGCTTTGTTTGCCCACCAAAGTTGTCCAATGATTTCGGCAGTAGATAAATTACGGTTAAAACCTTGTCTACCAGTGGAACAAAATGTGCATTCCAAAGCACAACCAACTTGCGAAGAAATGCACAATGTACCGCGTTCTGATTCAGGAATAAACACGGTTTCTACGCCGTTTCCTGTACCCACGTCCAATAACCACTTGCGCGTACCATCTTTGCTTTCTTGTGCCGCCAATAATTCAGGAATACCAACTGTTGCTTGGGTTTGTAATTTGGCGCGTAAACTTTTCGCCAAATCGGTCATTTGTTCAAAACTTTGCGCACCGCCTTGATGTATCCAGCGCATCACTTGCTTTGCACGAAAAGGTTTTTCGCCCATTTGTGCAAAATGTTCGGTTAAGGCAGGTAAGTCAAAGTTCAGTAAATTGGTTTTCATGAAGTATTGATTTTTACTTGTTACTTACGCAAAACAAGTTTTCAGGCAGCAATAAGGCTGCCTGAAAACTGGATAGTGAATTTAGCCACGAGTGCGTGCAAAAATTTCTTCTGGTTTGAAGAAGTATGCAATTTCAATCGCTGCATTTTCTAAACTGTCTGAACCGTGAACAGCGTTTTCTCCAACGCTGTCGGCAAAGTCTTTACGAATAGTACCTTCGTCTGCATTGGCAGGATTGGTTGCGCCCATCACTTCGCGGTTTTTGGCAACGGCATTTTCGCCTTCCAATACTTGAATCATCACAGGACCACTGGTCATAAATTCAACCAATTCACCAAAGAAAGGACGTTCTTTGTGTACAGCGTAAAAGCCTTCTGCTTCTTCGCGTGTTAAGTGTTTCATTTTTGCGGCAACGATTTTTAAACCATTGCGTTCAAAGCGGTCATAAATTTGACCGATAACATTTTTACCAACTGCATCGGGTTTAACAATAGAAATGGTGCGTTCAATAGCCATTTTGTTTCCTTTATCAATAATTAAATACTTTCAGGCAGCCTGAAATGGCGTGCCTGAAAACTGGGCTTTTTCAATGAGAAAAATCTTGTGCATTTTAGCAAGGTTTTAGCAGTTTCAACAAGCCAAAACACAAGGGAAAGTTTGAAACGCTTGCAAAACTTGTTATTCTGAACTTTTTACAAGAAAACGAATAATCTAATGATTTGTTTTATAAAGATTATTTGTTTACACTCAAAAATAACAACTGGTGAAAAGCTGTTTTGTACAAGTGTTACTTTTTGTGTTAAGAACCCATGTATTTTAGTGCAATCGTTTGTTGTTCTTCATTGATGTCGCTAATCATAAGTTTTACAGTGGTTTTGGGCAAAATATCTATTGGCATACCACTGGCACGTGCAACAAGTGGCACGCCTTCTAGACGCACCAAGTCATCTTTTAATACTGTGGCGGTGATTTCTTTGATGTTTTCTTGTTTTAAGTATACCAATGCCCAATAATTTTCCATTTGGTTTTGGAAATCACGATAATTGGCATAAGTGGTTTCAAATTGGTTTAAGACCATAAATAAATTGTTGTCGTTTTGCGCAAAACGTGGGGTTTGGTGATGAATTAAGCTCAACAATTGTTTTTGGTTAATGTAATCACAGGCGCGGCGCAAAGGTGAAGTGAACCAGCCATAGTGTTCTACGTTCATACCAATGTGTGCTTCGCTAAATGTGGAAAAACGAACAAAACCACTGGGTTGAACACGAAAAATGCCTGAAAGTTGATGGTCGTTCAGCATTTTTGCCCAAGAGGTGTTGGCTAAAATCATCATTTCGCTCACTAGGGTGTCAATCGGTGAACCGCGTTCTCGGCGCGTGATAACGACTTTTCCTGTTGCATCAAAATCAATGCCGTAATCGTATCTTTTGGGCAAGGTTTTGTCTTCCAAACGGTCGCGTTTTTTTTGTAATTCATAAGCCAAATCAAGAAGATAAATTAAATCTGCGTGATGAGGAAATTGTGGTTGTTCCGCTTTGCCAATATGGTCGCTGTTGAAAAATGGCTCAATTTGCTGAATGCGTAAATTATGAGCAATGGGGACGAGTTCAACGCGCGTTTCAGGTTCGCTTAATTGCCATTCGGGAGAGATGTCTACGTACATACTCACAGCTGGGACGTTTTTACCTTCATCTAAACTGAATGTTTTTATCCAGTTTTCAGGCAGCATAGTGATTTTGTTGGCTGGAAAATAGACCGTGCTTAAACGTGAAAAAATGAGTTTTTCTATTTCACTGTCGCGAGTGATGGCTAAACTGGGCGCAGCAATGTGAATGCCTAGTCGCATACTGCCATTATTGAGTTTTTGTAAACTTAATGCATCATCTACTTCGGTGGTTTCTTCGTCATCAATAGAAAAGGCAACAACCGATGCAAGTGGTAAGTTTTCAGGCAGCATTGGCACATTGATTTCTGGAAAATCTGTACCATTTGGGAAGTAACGATAAGTAAAACGTTGTAATAAATAATCGGGAACAGAAGTGATGCCACCTGTGAATTTGGCTAATTCATACAGTGTTTTTTTACTTTCTGTGGCTGCCTGATAAAAGGCTTTGTAGGTTAAAGCTTGTTTGTCTGGCGCGTGTAAAATAGTGGCTAAATCTGCTTTAATGGGTTCAGGCAGGCTGCCTGAAAGCAATTGTGTTTTCCATTCTTGAATTTGTGCTTCTTGCTGCGCTTTGCGTTTAATGGTTTCAAGTGCTTGTTTTAAAATGTTTTCTGGTGCTGCCTTAAAACTGTTTTTGTTTTTCTTGTGAAAATACATTGGCGCGGCGTAAAGGGCGATAAATGTGGCGGCAATTTCTTCTTGACGCGGATTTTCGCCAAAATATTCCACAGCAGCAGTTTCGCCTGTAAATTCTTCTGCACCAACGCATTCCCACAGTAATTCCGTGTCAATCTCTGTGGCAATTTGTTGTGCTTGGTTGAGAAAATCATTTAAATCTTGATTAAATTCTAAAAAAACACTGACCGCTTTGATTTTGACACGTTTACCGTGTTGCGTATCAACTTGATAGGTGGCTTCGTTTTTTTGGATAACTGTGGCAACTTTTAATTGTCCGCCATCTTCGTAAAAAATATTCATAAGTCTTTATTCTAAAATAATTTTCAGGCAGCTTTGGGCTTAATGCTTAATGATGTGATTGACAAGTCAGCATATAGTTCACGTCAATATTATCGGTGTTGTAATACTGTTTTTTCAAAAGATGGTAAGACATACCTTGTGTATGCACAATGTCTAACTTTGCTTCACGTGCCATACGCGCTAATTCAGCAGGGGTAATGAATTTTTGCCAATCGTGCGTACCTTTGGGGACAAGGTTTAATAAATATTCTGCACCCAAAATCGCGTGCAAATAAGATTTTGGATTTCGGTTAATGGTGGAAAAAAACACTTTACCATTGGGTTTAACCAATTTGGCGCAAGAACGAATAATGGAAGCAGGGGCAGGAACGTGTTCCAACATTTCCATACACGTTACCACATCAAATGCTTGTGGCATTTCGTTGGCTAAATCTTCTACGCTGATACAACGATAAGAAATGTTACACAATTGTGTTTGCTCGGCGTGCAACTGTGCCACCGCCAATGATTTTTCCGCCATATCAATACCCAACACGCTATCAGCACCGCGCAATGCCATACTTTCACTTAAAATACCGCCACCGCAACCAACGTCTAATACGTTTTTTCCCTGCAAATGAGCTTGTGCATCAATATAGTCTAAACGCAGTGGGTTAATGTCGTGTAAGGGTTTGAATTCTCCTGTTTTATCCCACCATTTATCGGCTAATTGACTGAATTTTTCAATTTCGCTGTTGTCCACATTAACAGATTGAGTCATTTTTATTCTCCACAAACAAAAGATAATTGAAGCAGATAAAGCAGATAAAAAAGCTGCCTGAAAGTATCACATTTTCAGGCAGCTTGAAAGCTTAATCTTGATAAACGTGTAATAATTCTACTTCAAAAATCAATGTTGCATTAGGCGGAATAACGCCACCTGCACCTTGTTCACCATAAGCCATTTCAGGGGGAATGGTTAATTTTCGTTTACCACCTTCTTTCATACCATCAAAACCTTCGTCCCAACCACGAATCACTTGACCTACGCCTAATGTAATGGTTAAAGGTGAACGACGTGCTAAACTGGAATCAAATATTGTGCCGTCTTGTAAATAACCAGTGTAGTGCACGTCAATGTCTTTGCCTTTTTGCGCAACTTCGCCACAACCTTCGCGTAAATCTTCAATGTGTAAACTCATTTTGTTTCCTTCTATTGGGTTTGTAAAAAATATGTTAACGTCATAAAAATGGTTTTTCAGGCAGCCTGAAAATGCTAAACCTTATTCCACATCACTTTATATGAACTAACGAAACATCTGTTTAAAAGACAAAATGTTTCGCAGACATTTAATCATAATGAAAAACAGGTGTTGAGAATGTTTTTTCTTATGGTTTCCCTAAAAAGAGTTGGTAAGCGGCGTTATTGGTTTGTTCTTCAAAATTGTAGCCCAGATTGTCTAGGAATTTTGCAAATATGGTATTGTCTTGTTCAGGCACATCAATGCCTACTAATACACGTCCATAATCCGCACCATGATTGCGATAGTGGAATAAGGTGATGTTCCAGTCGCTTTGCATATTGTTTAGGAAATTAGCCAATGCCTGTGGGCGTTCGGGAAATTCAAAACTGATTAAGCGTTCGTTTTGTACTTTGCTGGTGCGTCCGCCAACCATATAACGCAAGTGTACTTTTGCCATTTCGTCATTGCTTAAATCAATGTTGGGCAATTGTGCTGCGTTTAAATCTGCGCGAATTTTAGCAATATCGCTGGCATCAGCAGTTTGAATACCCACAAAAATATGAGCAATATCATCATCGCCATAACGATAATTAAATTCAGTGATGTTACGTGCCGCCATAATGTTGACAAAATTGCGGAAACTGCCTGCGCGCTCTGGAATAGATACGGCAAAAATAGCTTCGTTGCCTTCACCCACGTCGCTGCGTTCGGATA
>JAFSQZ010000049.1 GCA_017446355.1 Neisseriaceae bacterium | reverse complement strand
TGTCTTTTTTGGCGTTGAACCATTGTTCGGCTTTAATATGGGTAAAGTCTTCGCTGGTGAGTAAATATTTTGCCCATGTGGTTGATGATAAGACGTTTAGATGTTCGTATTGCGCAAAAACTTTATTTAAGGCAGCGATAGGTGTTTCGTTATTCAGTTGACAGGGTTGATTGCTGCCAACTACTACGACAACGGGTAATGCTAACCATTGTTGTTCCACATCGTTTTTGGCATCAATCACTTTTGCCATTTCGTCCATAATGGCTGCGTATTCTTCGCTACTGGACACCATATTTAAAGCAACCGATAAAGAAAGCGTGTGATTTAGTTGGAACATATTGGCGATTTGGCTGTGTAGATTTTCGCGAGCCAGTTTTTGTGTTGCGCCAGTGTTGGCAACGATTTGATGGGCATAAAGTAGTAAATCGTTTTTGACAGGTGTAGCAGGGTAGGGGCGAGTGTCGGGTAATAAATGTGTGTGCGTCATCATAATGTGTTTGTATACAAAAGGTTAAGAAAAAGCTTTCAGGCAGCCTGAACGCTTGATTTTTTAGGAAATGCCTTTTTTAAGCCAAGTCCAGCTTTGTTCTTCCCATTCAACAGGTTCGCCACGAATCAACGCATCAATAAGTCGTTTGGTTTCTATGTCGGCATCTTTAATGGCGTTAATCATTTGCTCGTTGGCAAAATGGGGAATATTGGTGTTATGGGTTTGTGCGATTTTATCGGATAGGTCGCGATCGCGCATAGCATAAAATTTAATGATTTCACGTGCTTTGTCGGACTGAAAACCTAATTGTTCCAAAGCAATTCTGCCACTGCGAATGGCAGAATCCACAGTTTCGCGAATAATAAAATCTGCACCTGCATGGTGTAAATCAAAGGCGTGAAAACGGTCATATGCTCGTGCCAAAATGGTTAAATGAGGGTAATGACGGCGTACATAGTCCACAATTTCTACCGATTGATTATTGCCTACGGCAACCACCAATAATTTTGCTTGTGCTAAACCGATGCTGTTGAGTAATTCTGGACGTGTTGCATCGCCGTAGTAGGTTTTTATACCATAGCGCGCCAAACCTTCTACTCTGTCCGCATGGTCGTCAATTACGGTAATATGAAAACCACAAGCGGTAAGTAAACTGTTGATTTGTTGTCCAAAACGACCGTGTCCTAATAAAACCACAGAATTTTCTTCTGGAATATCGTTGTCTGAAGGTTTTTGGTTTTCTTTCTTTATAGATTGTTGTGATAACACTTTTTCATAGAATAAGAAAAGCAAAGGGGTGAGTAACATAGATAGTGTAACAATCAGCGTAATTCGGTTATGTAATGTAACTGGCAAAATGCGGTTTTGTTGTGCAATGGACAATAATACGAAACCGAATTCACCTGCTTGTGATAAAGCGAGTGCAAACAATTTATTTGCCAGAGGTTTTAGACGAAATAATTTACCCAACGCAAATAAAATGAGTGCTTTAACCAGTAATACGCCTAAAGTGATGCTGACAATTAAGAAGAATTCTTGACGCAGAACGGAAAAGTTGATGTTTGCGCCAACGGTGATGAAAAATAATCCTAATAAAATGCCTTTAAAGGGTTCAATATGACTTTCCATTTCATGACGGTATGGGCTATTGGCTAACCCAACACCAGCCACAAATGCACCTAATGCAGCGGATAAACCAATGGCAGACATTATGGTGGCAACACCTACGACTAATGCCAACATAAATGCTGTGAACATTTCACGTATGCGACTTTTGATGATGAAACGAAAAATAATGGGGACTAAATGACGAACACCTAAAATAACAATGGCGATGACAATGACACTGACCAATGCAACGACCCAACCTGATTGTTCAATCAACAAATATTCACTTTCTTGTTTGTGTGAATAAGTGGAAAGAGAAGGGAGTAACGCTAGCATCGGTATGGCGGCAACGTCTTGAAACAGTAATACCGCGAAACCAGCCTGCCCACCTTGCGAGGAGATTAAGTTTTTTTCATTAAAGGTTTGTAAAACAATGGCGGTGGAAGACAGTGCGAGAATACAGCCGATGGTGATGGATACACGCCAACCGTAGCCAAAAGTATGCACAATGATGGCAATGATGAATAAGGTTAATCCAACTTGTAAACCACCTAAACCCAATAATTTTCGGCGTAATTTCCACAGTTTTTTTGGTTCAAGTTCTAAACCCACTAAAAACAACATCATCACTACGCCAAATTCAGCGATGTGTTGAATAAACTGGGTTTCTTCACCAACAAGCCCTAATACAGGACCAATCATAACGCCTGCCATCAAGTATCCCAAAACCGAGCCTAAACCAAATTTTTGCGAGAGCAAAACGGCACCTATCGCAAAAATCAGGTAGATAAATATATAGAGAAGAATATCGGTCATGATGATCCTTGATGTTGTTTTCAGGCAGCATTTTTGTATTCAATACTTTTCAGGCTGCCTGAATCAGGCTTGAAACGGTTGTGGTTTATGCAGCGGATAAATCCACTTCAATATTATCAATTAAACGGGTTTTGCCTAAATGTGCAGCCGCTAAAATCACCAGTTTGGTATCTTGTGTTTGTGCAGTATTCAGGCTGCCTGCATCACGAATAGACACATAATCTACACGCCAATTGTGTTGTGTTAACGTTTGGGTTGCAGCTTGTTCTAAAACGGTAAAATCTCGGCTGCCTGAACGTAATTGTTGCGCAATGTGTTGTAATTGTTGGTATAAAAATACTGCTGCGGCATGCTCATCAGTGCTTAAATATTGATTGCGACTGGATAAGGCTAAACCGTCAGCATCGCGCTCAATGGGGACACCAATGATGCGGATATTCATATTTAAATCCGCAACCATACCGCGAATAATGGTCAATTGTTGATAATCTTTTTTACCAAAACACGCAACATTGGGTTCAACCAAATGAAAGAGTTTGCTCACGACTGTGGTTACCCCGCGAAAATGATTGGGACGAAATGCGCCACACAATTCATTTTGTAGGGCAGGGGGTTCAACAAAATAATTTTGCACGCCATTGGGATAAAGTTCGCGCTCATCAGGGGCAAATAAAACATCAACGTCCAGTTTTGCTAATTTTTCAGCATCTTGTTCTAATGTGCGTGGATACTGGTCAAAATCTTCGCCTTCGCCAAATTGAATACGATTGACAAACACGCTGACAACGACGTGTTTTGCTGCTTGTTTGGCGTGTGCAACCAAACTTAAATGACCGTTGTGTAAATTGCCCATTGTGGGAACGAATGCTACATCTTGAACACTGTTACGCCATTCACGCAACTCTTTGATGGTGTGTATGATTTTCATAATGAACCTTTCAAAAAGGCTGCCTGAAAAGTTTTTTTATCTTTCAGGCAGCCTTAAAACGATTTATTCTTCGTGGTTTAAGGTTTGTAAGCCTTGTTTGGTTTTGATTTGACCGCGCATACCGTCAATAAATGCTTCAATTAAATTATTGCTGTTGTTTTGCAAAGCGAATTTTTTCGCTTGTGGCAACAATGGATTATCGCTACCAAATGCCTCAATTTTTTGCACTTCAACTAATTGCAAAGCAGGTTGCATATTTAATAAAGCAAACGCTGGTTGTCCATTTTTAGGCACGGCTGCCATAAATTGCGCATAAGCATCAGCAGGCATTGCTGCCTGAATTTGTTGTGGCACAACAGCTTGTACAGGCGACCAAGCCAATTCTACTTTTTTGCCTGCACGCAAATCTGCCAACATTTTTTCGGCTTCGGCTTTGGCTAAACGTTGACTTTCATTCGCCACAAAATCGGTTTTTACTTTGTCTTTCACCGCATCAAAAGCTTGATTGGCTTCGGCGCGCGCTTCTAACACACGCACAAACCACGTTTTACCTTGCACCACAATCGCATCAGAATTGTGTTTTTTCGTTTTCATATCCTCGCTAAACAACACTTCTAATACCGCAGCAGGCACATCATTACTTTTACGTGTTACCCAATCATTGCTGTTTTGTACGGTTAAACCAAACTTATCGGCAGAAGGTTTCAAAGCTTCTGCTTGATTAAAACTTGCATCGGCAAAATCATCGCGTAATTTGTTGTAGGCAGTATTGGCTTTTTTCTCCTTGATTTGCGCCAGCAATTTTTCTTTTTGACTGGCTAAATCATTACCACTCACATCGCTAACACGCAAAATATGGAAACCAAATTCGCTTTCCACCACGCCACTGACTTGACCTGATGCCAGCGTAAACGCTGTGCTTTCCAAAGTTTCACTGGTTAAGGCAGCTAATTCACCATCTTTTGAGAATTCACCCAAATCACCGCCTTTATCTTTGCTGCCTGAATCTTTAGAATATTGTTTTGCCAATTGTGCAAATTTTTCTGGATTATTTTTTAATTCAGCAGCCACTTTTTCTGCTTCTTCTTTTACTTTGGCGCGAGATGCGTCATCAGTGGCTTCAAATAAAATATGTGCCACACGACGTTTACCCATGGTATTTTTGCTTTGCGCAAAAGCTTGCTGAATTTCTTCATCACTAACCGTTTGTTTCGCTATTAAATCTTCTGGTGAAAACAAAACATATTCAAATTTCACAGCTTCAGGCAGCACGTATTCTTTTTTGTGTTCATCATAATATTTTTGCAAAGCAGCATCATTCACCGCCACTTTACTGGCAAACGCATCAGCAACAATAGGCACACTTCGCGCATAACGCGGTGCTAATTGCGCATTGATGACTTGCAAAGCTTGCGCGTCTGAAGTGGCACCGTGTCCCAAAGTATTTAACAGTGATAACACGGTTAAACGCTGACGCTCTTCGCGCATAAAAAATTCTTCATTGCCATAAGTTCTTTGAATAATGCTTTGAAACAATGCGCTGTCAAATTTACCTGACGCATCGTGGAAAATAGGATTGTCTACAATACTTTGTTTGATTTGCGTGTCGGACACCACAATCCCTAGACGTTGCGCTCCTTCCATTAAATACGCTTGGTCAAGCAAGGTTTGAAACACTGTTTCGCGCGATGGTGCGCCACCTGCTTGCTGCATATTATCCATTGCGCGGTCTACATCTTGACGAGTAATCACTTGATTACCCACGCGCACAATATAATCTTTATTGTTGGAAAGTTGGAAACCCACCAAACCAAAACCGACAAAAGAAACCGCAATTAAACCCAGCAAAACTTGTGCTGGGCGGCGAAATTTTTCAATAGCATGAAACATAGTGTTGCCATTATTTAAAATAAAATAAAGCGCGTATTTTACCCATTTTCAGGCTGCCTGAATACCCAAAAAATAACGAAAACACATTTTTCCAGCTTTTATGGTTGGAATATGGTTATGATATTTTTCAGGCAGGGACTGAATTTGCAAAAATAACACACAAAATAATACGTTAATAAGTTAATAGAATGTTATTTGTGAAAATACTGAAAATTGTACACGTATATTTAATCCAATGATTTTTAGCGCAACATTATTGCTGAATAACTGATTGATGATGTTTTCATTGTTTCAGGCAGCTTTTTATCCAAAATGTCTAAAAAATTATTTATGATTGAGTGATTAAGTTTTAATTGATAAATTATTTGCTATTTTGTCCAAAATACGTATAATTCGCTTTAATTTTTACAACATTGGACATCAGTTATGCAGCTAGACATTGAACGTTTAATTGCCTATTTTGGTGGCGTGAATGCGTTGGCGGACGCTTTAAAACAACACGACCCAGCAAACCCTACCAGTGCGGCGGCTATTTATAAATGGCGAACGCGCGGTTCGTTACCGATGGCGCAATTACAAAAATTGACTGCCTTGGCACAAGCGCAAGGACGACCTTTGGACGTGAATGCTTTTATCTATCAACAATCAAATTTGGAAAAAAATATTATGGAAAACACCAATAAACGCGTCATTATTTTTGATACCACATTGCGCGATGGCGAACAAAGTCCTGGTGCAGCAATGACCAAAGAAGAAAAATTACGAATTGCACGTCAATTGGAAAAAATGGGTGTGGACGTGATTGAAGCAGGTTTTGCAGCCGCCAGTGAAGGCGATTGGCAAGCGATTAACGATATTGCTAAAAATATTACTAAATCAACAGTTTGTTCACTTTGTCGCACAGTAGAACGTGATATTCGCCGCGCAGGTGAAGCCATTGCACCAGCACCGAAACGTCGTATTCATACTTTTATTGCAACCAGTCCTATTCATATGGAATACAAATTAAAAATGCAACCGAAACAAGTAGTTGAATCGGCTGTGAAAGCGATTGCGATTGCCAAAGAATACACAGATGATATTGAATTTTCGTGTGAAGATGCTTTGCGTTCAGATATTGACTTTTTGGCAGAAATTTGTGGAGCGGTCATTGAGGCAGGTGCAACCACCATCAATATTCCAGATACAGTGGGTTATTCTATTCCCCATAAAACAGAAGCATTTTTTCGTGAGTTGATTGCCAAAACACCTAATAGCGATAAAGTGATTTGGTCTGCACACTGTCATAATGATTTAGGATTGGCGGTTGCCAATTCATTGGCTGCCTTAAAAGGTGGAGCGCGTCAAGTGGAATGCTCGGTTAATGGTTTAGGAGAACGGGCAGGCAATGCAGCGATTGAAGAAATTGTGATGGCATTGAAAGTGCGTCATGATGTGTTTGGTTTGGAAACACAAATTGATACGCAACAAATTGTTCCTGCTTCTAAATTGGTTTCCACCATAACAGGTTATCCTGTTCAACCGAATAAAGCCATTGTGGGTGCAAATGCCTTTTCGCATGAATCAGGTATTCATCAAGATGGTGTGTTAAAACACCGTGAAACTTATGAAATTATGTCCGCAGAATCAGTGGGTTGGTCTGCTAATCGCTTAACTTTGGGAAAACTTTCTGGTCGCAATGCATTCAGAACCAAGTTGGCAGAATTAGGTATTGAATTGGAAAGTGAAGAAGCTTTAAATGCTGCGTTTGCGCGTTTTAAAGAATTGGCAGATAAAAAACGTGAGATTTTTGATGAAGACTTGCACGCATTAGTGTCGGACGAAATGTCCACTTTGACACAAGATTGCTATAAATTGATTTCGCAACACATTGTTACCGAAACAGGTGAGTTACCCTGCGCCAATATTGTTTTGAATGTAGACGGCGTGGAGCATAAAGCGCAAGCCACAGGTACAGGTCCTGTTGACGCTATTTTTAAAGCGATTGAAAGCGTGGTACACAGTGGTGCAACTTTACAAATTTATTCCGTTAACGCGGTAACACGTGAAATTGAAAGTCAAGGCGAAACCACTGTGCGTTTGGAAAAAGATGGTCGTGTGGTCAATGGTCAGGGCGCGGATACTGATATTTTGGTATCGGCAACTAAAGCTTATTTGTCGGCATTGTCTAAATTGTCCAATCAAGAAAATCGCATCAAAGCACAAGGTGGTGCCATTTAATTTAGAAGCTGCCTGAAAGAAAAAGCGGTCATTGCGAACAAGTGTAGCGAGTGTAGCAATCTTTTAAAAATAAAGCGTACCGCTTTCAGGCAGGGCAGATTAAATGTTAGAATATTTGCTGTTATTTATTTTCTGTCCGTTAAAAATAGTGCAAGGTCTGATGATGTTGAAATTGACTAATTTGACAATCGACAATTCTAATTAAGAATTAGTTCTTTATTATTATATCAAAATTTCTTAATAAAATCAATAACTTATTATAAAAACACCAAGCATTCAGGCTGCCTGAATGCGTGGCGTTTTGTGCGTTTGGAGTGTATGTGATGACTGCTTCTAACGCACTGATTAAATCTCGTTATCGTGTGCAAGAGCATGGTGAAGTTTTTACGCCGCCTTTTATTGTGGCGGATATGTTGGCTTTGGTAGAAAGCAAAGTTCATAACATTGAAAGTCGTTTTTTAGAGCCTGCTTGTGGTGATGGCAATTTTTTGGCGGCGATTTTAGAGGCACGCTTAAATCTGTTGGATAAAAAAACCGTTGTCATCAGCCAGAATGGGAGCGACAAGCTTTTTTTGCGGTGTCGTCTTTGTATGGCATTGAGTTGTTGCAAGACAATGTTGAACGCTGTCGCAAACGCTTGTTTAGCGTTTTTAGACTGCATTATGAAGACCGCCACCCATCTTTTTGGAAAGGCGATAAATATAAGAAAAACAATCAGTTATGTGAAGCCATTCATTTTGTTTTGCATTGCAATATTGTGCATGGCAATGCTTTGGCGTTTTGTCAAACAAAGGGTTTGGGCGAAGTTAAAAAGGACAAAAGCGACAATCCTTTGCCGATTATTTTTTCCGAATGGAATACTTATCAAAACAATCAAATTATTCGCAAAGAGTGGGTTTATCACGATTTAGTCAATAACAATCAACAGCAATCTTTCAGGCAGCCTGAAACACTGTTTGTGTCGGAAAACCAACAAAACGATTTATTGACCGAAAACAATCGGCAAGGCGATTTGTTTGCGGATTTGTTTGCCGAAACAGAGTTCAGGCAGCCTGAAAAATTAAATCCGTTATCCGTAGCAAGGGAATTGCCACGCCGTGATGAATCACGGCTCGCAATGACAGTGGAGCTGGGCAAGGATGCCCACCCTACATCAACACCTTTTTCGCAAACTCGTGAATTTCCGCCTGTGAATTACTGGGAGATTAG
>JAFSQZ010000048.1 GCA_017446355.1 Neisseriaceae bacterium | reverse complement strand
GTGCTAACACCACTTGCTGATACGCTTGGTGCTGCTATTGGTGCCAGTCGTGCCGCAGTTGATGCAGAATATGCACCAAATGATGCACAAGTAGGACAAACAGGAAAAGTGGTTGCGCCTGAACTTTATTTTGCCATCGGTCTTTCTGGTGCCATTCAACACATTGCAGGTATGCACGACAGCAAAACCATTGTTGCAATCAACAAAGACCCCGAAGCACCTATTTTTAATATTGCTGATTTTGGTATGGTGGGCGACTTGTTTGAAATTGTGCCTCAATTAAATGAAGCATTAAAACAAGCGTAATGTAAATGTTTCACGTGAAACATTGTTCTACGTGAAACAAAAAAAGCTGCCTGGAAAATATTCAGGCAGCTTTCTATTTTTAAAAATCAATTAGTTGTGTACCAAAGTACCCTCATCTTCACCAAGAATCACGCGTTTCAATGCGCCTTCTTTTTGAATACTAAACACCACAATATTCAAATTACGCTCTTGGCATAAAGTAAAAGCTGTGGTGTCCATCACTTTTAATTTTTTCTGAATGGCTTCATCAAAGGTAACAGCTTGATAACGAGTGGCATTTGGGTCTTTTTTGGGGTCGGCAGTATAAATACCGTCCACATTTGTTGCTTTCATCATTACTTCGCAACCCATTTCTGCACCGCGTAAAGCTGCTGCGGTGTCAGTGGTGAAGAAAGGATTGCCAGTACCTGCGGCGAAAATAACGATTTTGCCTTCTTCCATATATTGAATGGCTTTGGGTCTTGCATAAGCTTCCACAACTTGGCGCATAGAAAGTGCAGATTGTACACGCGCTTTTTGTCCTACATTTTCAAAAGCATCTTTCAAAGCTAATGCGTTCATCACAGTTGCCAACATACCCATATAATCAGCAGTGGCGCGATCCATATTACCCGCTTGCGTTGAAACACCACGAAAAATATTGCCACCACCCACAACAATACCAACTTCCACACCTAAATCAGCAACTTCTTTAATTTGTTTTACAATGCTCATAATCGTATCGTGGTTGATACCAAAAGGATCATTGCCCATCAATGATTCACCAGAAAGTTTAAGTAACACACGTTTATATTTTGTTTGGCTCATGGCTTTTCCTTTAAATTGACAATAACAACAGGCGTGATTATACGTTGTTTAAGTCATTTTGACTGCCTGAAAATACATTTATTGTTTTATTTTGGTGAAGTGTTGAAAATAACTTATTCTGATATCTTGTGTTAAGTGAAGTGAAATTTTATATTCGAATATGGTTTGACAATGTTTAAGTAATGAAATGTGGAAATTAAGTAACAAGTATAGCCATTTAAGATAAACATTTTTGATAAATTTCGGATTTATTTGATATTATCTTTAATTTGATATTATCTTTAATTTGATATTATCTTTAATTTGATATTATCTTTAATTTGATATTATCAAATTTCTTTCGTTGTTATGTCTTTAATTTTTTAGGGAAGTCATATATGTTTTTATTGAAATTACTTTTAAGTTTAATTGCTATCGTTGTTGCAACTGTGATAGCTGTTCAAAATGGCAAAGCAGGTAAAGATGTTTCTAATTCTGTTTCTCAAACACCTACTCCTGTTGTTTCTGTTCAAGAACCTGAACCCGCTCCAACTACGGATTTAACTTTCCATATTGACCTTCTTCAAGAAGACGTTAAAAAAGCAAATGAAGAACTTCAAATAGCGCAAGATGAGCTTGCTGAATCAGAAAAAAATTTAAATGAATATCGAGATTCATTGGGTGGCGTTGGTAGTGCATCAGTTGAAAACATTATTCAAGCTGCTACGAGAGCGGCTGGAGTGTGTAGAGGTAAAGGTAATGATCGTACCACTCAAGTTTATACAGAGATATCTAATCGTTCAGCAACCTGTCGCGAACTAGTTCCTAATTTCTATAATGCAGATGGTTCAGATAATGAAGAAGCCATCAATGAATATATTGATAGATACATCACCAAACTTACTGAAAAACAAAATGCAGTGAATGATGCAAAAGCAAAAGTTGAAGCGGTAAAAGCAAAAGTTAGTGATGCTCAAGCAAAACTTGATGAAGCACAAGCAACAAATGAAGCTAGTGTTACAGAGGTTAATGAAAGTGGTGAAGATGTTGGTATTTCTATTCCTTTGCCATCACAACCATCGATTTAAGAAAAATATGATGCTGCTAGACAAAAAGTCATCGAACTCAATGATAAACATACTGCAATCTGGTTTTCAGAAGGTCCAATGGGTCCAACTTCTCCAGAAGTGAAAGCTGAATACGAAGCAGTTGGTGCTGAAAAAGAAGCTGCTATGAAGGAGTTTGAAGCTATTACGGAACAATATATTGCTGAAACTGGAATAACTCCAGAGCCTTTGGTATTGGTTCACTAACTAAAATTTTTGAGTTGATTATAAAAGCCATCTATCTGTATTGGATAGGTGGCTTTATTACATACAAAGAAAGTTTTATTTTGAAAAGCCTAATTTCTCGCTATTTGGTTGAGTGTGGCAAAGAGAGAAAATAACGAGTTTTGTAAGGGGTTTTAGGCGATGAAGCCACTGTGTTTTAATAACGCATCAATGCTTGGGGCGCGACCGCGAAAGGCTTGGAAACTTTCTGCTGCGCTACGACTACCACCAACGGCAAGAATTTCTTGCCAGAATTTTTTACCTGTGGCAGCGATGTCATTGCTTTCTTCAAAAGCAGCGTAGGCATCGGCTGATAAAACTTCTGCCCAAGCGTAGCTGTAATAACCTGCTGCGTAACCGCCTGCAAAAATGTGAGCGAAACTGTTGGCAAAGCGGTTGTATTCAGGTGGTTGAATAACAGCAACTTCTTGTCGTACTTGTTGTAAAACGTTTGCCCAATTGTTCAGGCTGCCTGAATCCTTATTTTGATAAATAAGCATATCAAATAATGCGAATTCCATTTGGCGTACCAAAAACAAACCGCGTTGGAAGTTTTTGGCGGCTAACATTTTCTTATATAGGCTTTCAGGCAGCACTTCGCCTGTGTCTTCGTGCGCCGACATTTTGCTCAATACAGCGTATTCCCACGCAAAGTTTTCCATAAATTGACTGGGCAATTCCACCGCGTCCCATTCCACACCGTTGATACCACTGACACCTAATTCATCAATTTGTGTGAGTAGGTGATGCAAGCCGTGTCCCATTTCGTGGAAAAGTGTGATGATTTCATCGTGTGTGAGATGAGATTCTTGGTTGGCAATAGGAGGTGTGAAGTTGCAAACCAAATAAGCAATTGGCGTTTGCAGGCTGCCTGATTTTTCACCAGTTAAGAAACGGCGGCGACCGCGATAGTCGTTCATCCACGCGCCAGAGCGTTTGCCTTCGCGTGCAAATAAATCTAAATAAACACCGCCAATTTTATTGCCTTGTTGCATCAATTCAAAATAGCGAACATCTTGATGCCAAGTGGGGACGGTTTTTTCTACAAAATCAATTTGGTATAAGCGGTGAATTTGTGCAAATAAACCTGACAGGACTTTGCTAACAGGGAAATATTTTTTGACTTCGGTTTCGCTAAATGAATAACGTGTTTGACGCAATTTTTCGCTGGCGTAACTGATGTCCCAAGCGGCGATTTCAGGCAGATTTAAATGTTCTGCGGCAAATGCTTGGACTTCTTCAAAATCTTTTTGAGCAAAAGGCTTGGCTTTTTGGGCTAAATCTCTTAAAAATTCAATGACTTGTTTGGGTGTTTCAGCCATTTTGCTTACCAAAGATAATTCCGCTGCGTTGGTGTAACCCAATAATTGCGCTTCTTCCAAGGATAAGGCTAAACGACGGTTAATATTTGCTGTATTGTCCCATTTGGCTTCACCCAATTCACTGGCACGCGTTACATACGCGCGATAAAGCTGTTCACGCAAGGCGCGATTGTCCGCGTATTGCATCACGGCTAAATAATGTGGCATTTGTAAACCAATTTTATAACCTGATTTGTTTTCGCTTGCGGCGGCTGCCTGAAACATTGCCAAAGCGTACTCAGGCAGCCCTGATAGTTGGCTATTATCTTCAAAATACAATGCAAAAGCATCGGTAGCGTCTAATAAATTTTGTGAAAATTGTGCCGCAAGTTGTGCGGATTCGGCTTGTAAAGCTGCAAATTGTGCTTGTTCTTTTTCAGGCAGCTCTGCACCACTTAATACAAAATCGCGTAAATCATGCGTCAATTTGGTTTGTTGCGCTGTGGATAATTGACTAAATTCAGGCGAATTTTTAATGGTTTTAAAACGCTCGTAAAGCGCGATATCTTGACCAATTTCGGTGAAAAACATGGTTACTTCTGGCATCAATTCATTATAGACTGCGCGTAAAGGTGCAGTGTCCACCACCGCATTTAAATGCGACACCACACCCCATATTCTGCCCACTTTTTCGGTAATATCGGTTAAACGTTCAACGGTATTGAGCCAAGTGGTTTCAGGCTGCGCTTTGATGTCAGCAATCGCTTCACGCGCTTGTTTCATCGCTGTTTGCATCGCAGGTTTAATGTTTGCTGTTTCAATACCAGCAAAGTTCGGCTCATTATCAAGATTTAATAAAATGGCTTCGGACATAGCGTTTCTTTCTGAATCAATAATAAAACAAAAAAATGGGGTGATTTTAAAGAAAAACAAGACAAAGTTTCAGGCAGGGTAAGCAATGTTTTAAGTGCAATACCTGAATGAAACAAGACAAAATGAAGAATTTACAAACAAGGTTTGTTTTACGAAGAGAAGTGAAAACATATTGTTTGACAAAGAGTTTTTTTGCGATGTCAATAACGAGTGTATGAGTGGATTTTGCAACATATGAATTTTATTATTGTTTATAATCATAAAGTTATAAACTATGCTGTAAAAAATAGCAATGATATGAGATTTTTATCTCATCAATATTTTCAGCATATCCATTTTCTTCTTATGCGCAAGATGTGTTTTCAGCTTTTCAGGCAGCATAAAGCCTTGTAAAATGAACACCTTTTTATGTCTAAATCTTTTAGCCGCCTTTTCAGGCAGCCTTTTTGGGAATGAAACCATGACCGATTACAGTAAAACCGTTCATCTTTTTGAGAGCCCTTTTCCTATGCGTGGTAATCTTGCCAAACGCGAGCCTGCTTGGGTGAAACAGTGGCAAGACGAAAAACGTTATCAAAAATTGCGTGAAAAAGCGGCGGGTCGTCCTAAATTTATTTTGCACGATGGTCCGCCTTATGCCAATGGCGATATTCACATCGGTCATGCGGTCAATAAAATTTTGAAAGACATTATTGTGCGCAGCAAAACGTTGGCAGGCTTTGATGCACCCTATGTTCCTGGTTGGGATTGCCACGGTTTGCCTATTGAAGTGATGATTGAGAAGTTGCACGGCAAAAATATGCCCGCTACAAAATTCCGTGAATTGTGTCGCGAATATGCTGGCGAACAAATTGCACGTCAGAAAAAAGATTTTGTTCGCTTGGGTGTGATTGGCGACTGGGATAATCCTTATCGCACAATGGATTTTGCGACCGAAGCGAATACTGTTCGTACTTTGGGCGAAATTTACAAAGCAGGTTATTTGTATCGCGGTGCAAAACCTGTTCAATTCTGCTTGGATTGCGGCTCTTCACTTGCCGAAGCAGAAGTGGAATACAAAAACAAAATCTCATCTGCAATTGATGTGATGTATCGTTTCCAAGACAACAATGCACTTGCCAAAGCTTTTAAGCTGCCTGAAATTGATGGCGATGCGTTTGCGGTGATTTGGACAACAACACCTTGGACGTTGCCTGCCAGCCAAGCAATTAGTGCTGGTGCGGATATTGTGTACCAATTATTTGACACACCAAAAGGCAAATTAGTGTTGGCAAAAGATTTGGCAGAAGATGCGTTGGCGCGTTTTGGTTTTTCAGGCAGCCGTGTTTTGGCAGAAACCAATGGTGCCGCATTGGAAAATTTGTTGCTTTCACACCCTTTCTTAACGCGTGATATTCCTTTATTAAATGGTGAACACGTTACCATTGATGCTGGTACGGGCTTGGTTCATACCGCGCCTGCACACGGTTTAGAAGACTATTTGGTTTGCAATAAATATGGTATTAAATTGTATAACCCTGTGAATGCCGAAGGTTGCTACATCAGCGAAATGCCACGTTTAGCAGGTATGCACGTCTTTAAAGAAGGTAATGCTGCGGTGATTGAGTGGTTAGAGGAAAATGGCGCATTGCTTTCCAATAAAGAATTGGATCACAGTTACGCACACTGCTGGCGACACAAAACACCGTTGATTTATCGTGCCACAACACAATGGTTTATCGGTATGGATAAAGCAGGGGCAAACGGTAAAACCTTGCGTGCTCTTGCATTAAAAGCCGTTGATGACACCGAATTTTTCCCTGCTTGGGGTCGCGCACGCTTGCAGGCGATGATTGAAGATCGTCCTGATTGGGTGGTTTCCCGCCAACGTTTCTGGGGCACGCCGATGACGTTCTTTGCCCACAAAGAAACAGGTGAACTGCACCCTAATTCTGCTGAATTATTGGAAAAAATCTGTCAAAAAATTGAAAAAGGTGGCATCAACGCTTGGTTTGAGTTGGATAAATCCGAATTGCTTTCACCAGAAGATTGTGAACAATACGACAAGCTGCCTGATACAATGGACGTATGGTTTGACAGCGGTTCAACACACTATTCAGTCGTTAAACAACGTCCAGAAATGGCTTATCCTGCCGATTTGTATTTAGAAGGTAGCGACCAACATCGCGGTTGGTTCCAATCTTCTATGCTCACAGGTTGTGCCACTATTGGACGTGCGCCTTACAAACAACTTTTAACGCACGGTTTTGTGGTGGATCAACACGGTCGTAAAATGTCCAAATCCATCGGCAATGTCGTTGCGCCACAAGAAGTGTACAACAAATATGGTGCAGATATTTTACGCTTATGGACAGCGGCCACAGACTATTCAGGCGAATTGGCGATCTCTGATGAAATTTTGAAACGCGTTACCGAACGCTATCGCCGTATTCGCAACACATTAAGTTTCTTATTTGCCAACTTAAAAGACTTTGACCCCATTGAAGATGCCATTCCTTTGGCAGATATGGTGGAAATTGACCGCTACGCACTGTTTTTAGCACGTCAATTACAAGAACGCATCGCAGGTGAATATTATCCACGATATGCTTTCCATTTCGCTGTACAAGATTTAGTACAATTCTGTGCCGAAGATTTGGGCGCGTTCTATTTAGACATTCTTAAAGACCGTCTTTACACCACCAAAGCCAATGGAAAAGCACGTCGTAGCGCACAAACTGCCTTATACCATATCACACGCAGTTTGGTTTTATTGATGTCGCCCATTCTCTGTTTCACAGCAGAAGAAGCTTGGCAAATCATTGGCGGTGGCGAAGATGACAGCGTTTTATACCACACTTTATACGACTTCCCATCTTTGCCAGTCAGCACAGAAGAAGCCTTAATGGAAAAATGGAGTGCCATTCGCCAAGCACGTGCTGTTGTCAATGCAGCGGTTGAACCACTTCGTGCCGATAAATCTTTGGGTTCATCACTCCAAGCAGAAGTGGTTTTACGCGCTCCAGAACCTATTTACAGCGCACTTGAATCACTAGGCGAAGAATTGCGTTTCGTCTTATTGGTTTCCAAAGTAAGCATTGAACGTGCCGATGAATTAACTGCCCAAATTAGCGTTAGCCAAGAACAAAAATGTGAACGCTGCTGGCATTATTCATCAAGCGTAGGCGAAAACAGCAATCACCCAACTTTATGCACACGTTGTGCAGATAATTTAGATGGTGAAGGTGAACATCGTCATCACGCTTAATGATTTTCAAACGTACAAACGCTGCCTGAAAGGATTTAAAAACGTTCAGGCAGCGTTTGTATTTGCTAAAACGAATTTTTGTAAAACGCGTTATTCTAAATGTTACGAAGTAAAATGAAAAATATCAGCGTATGATTTGATAAAGTTTCTTCGTTATCGTTCAGAATGACGATTGGCAAAGATTTTGCAAATCCCTATTCAGGCTGAAACCTTTGCAAAACCCTACTTTGTACGATTCGTCATTTTGACCTTGAACGAAGTGAAAGGGAAAAATCTTTATAAAACAAAGAATAAGATTCTTCACTTTTCTGCGAAAAGTTCAGAATGACAAGTTTTGCAAAGGTTTCAG
>JAFSQZ010000047.1 GCA_017446355.1 Neisseriaceae bacterium | reverse complement strand
GGGCTAATGCGGTAAATACGGTTTGTCCAATCGGATAATGGTAGTAACGCGCAGCAAATGCTAACAATGCCAACCATTTTTCAGGCAGCCTGAAATCGTCTGTTAATACTTCTACAATCGGTAAAATTTTGTTGACATCAAAATTGGGTTGTACATCACTGTCCCAGACTAAACCGACTTGTTTTTTGCCATTTAAGGTAACCACAACGCGCGTTCCACAGGGTAAAGCTTGATGATGAGAATAGGTGAGTGGTGGCAAAACAGTATTCAGGGCGATTAAATGGTAAATCATATTTTTTCCCAATAAAACGTGGACGATATAGGGATAATTTGTGGATAAGTTGCTTAACAATTTGATGGCAAAAATAAAATTATTTTTGCTTATTTTTTAAGCAGTATTTAGGCATTCATACACAAAATATTGTGATATTGATGGGATATTTTGTGGATAAGTGAGCAAATTATTTGATTTGCTTTGAAAAAAATAAGTTGCTTAATTTTTGTGCAATTACTGGCTGCCTGAAAACAGTCCATATCATCACTTTTTGGTTTATGTGTCTTGTTTGAATGCTTTTCGCGTTTAGGGTTGTTTGCGCATTGATGTGCTTAAATGGCGTATGATGGCAAAAATCCCTATTATTGTCCATCACCAAAATTTTTTGCCAAACTTTGGCTTTTTTGCTTTGTTTAATCTTTGTTTAATCTTGTGTTCAGAATGATGCGGTTGCAAAAGGTTTAAATAGTAAACATCAAGCTGGTTTGGGTGTAAATGGTTGTTTACAGAAAAAGTTCAATTAAATCATTGAGAAAACGTTGTCCAAGCGCAGTGGGACGCAAAAAACGTGGATCTTTGTCCAGTAGTTTTTTTTGTGTGGCAAGGGTGAGTGGTTTGGCGATTTTGGCAAGGCTGATGCCTGTGCGTTCAGTAAAACTTTGACTGGGTACACCATCGGTTAAACGCAGTGCGTTCATCATAAATTCAGCAGGTAGGTCTTTTGTGGCGATTTTTTGACGTGTAATGGCTTGTGTGGGATTGTTGTGCATCGCAGCGAGATAATCTTTGGGCGAACGCGTTCTTGTGGTGCGTTCAATATGTGTGGTGTAACTGATTTTGCCGTGCGCGCCTGCACCGATGCCAATATAGTCGCCAAATTGCCAATAATTTAGGTTGTGTTGCGATTGTTGATGTGCTGTTTTGGTAAATGCACTGATTTCATAACGTTGATAAGCTGCCTGAAATAATGTTTGATGCACGGCTTCTTCAATGTCTTGACTGAGTTCATCACTGGGTAAATGATTGGGCGGCGTGTGTCCAAAAGCGGTGTTGGGTTCTAGGGTGAGTTGGTAAGCACTGATGTGTGGTACGCCTAATGAAACAGCGGTTTGTATGTCTTGCGTGGCTGCCTGAATTGTTTGTTCAGGCAGCGCGTACATTAAATCTATGTTGACGCGTTCAAAAATATTCATAGCATATTCTATGGCACGTTTGGCTTCTTGACTGTTGTGGACGCGTCCGATGGCTTGGAGTTGTTTATCCTGAAAACTTTGTACGCCAATGGATAGTCGGTTGATGCCTGCGTCTTTAAAACCTTGAAATTTTTCGCGTTCAAATGTGCCAGGATTGGCTTCTAGCGTGATTTCTGCTTGCGGTGAAAGTTTGACCAATGCACGAATATGACTCATCAGTTTATCAATACTGGCTGCCTGAAACAGACTGGGTGTGCCGCCACCAATAAAAATACTGTTGATGCTGCGTCCCCAAATGTTGGGTAATTCGGTTTGCAAATCATTGATGAGTGCTTGAATATAAGCGGTTTCATTGAGTTCGTTTTGGCGAATGCTGTGTGAATTAAAATCACAATAGGGACATTTTTGTATGCACCAATGTAGGTGAATATATAGAGATAAAGGGGGAAGTTGGGTTAGGGTGTTCATAATGAAAATCTTTGGTTACAGGTGATGATGTTAAATGTTTCAGGCTGCCTGAAACCATTCAGGCAGCCTGAAATCAAAAATCAAAAATTAAATCAATAGGTGAGTAACACTGCACCCCAAGCAAAACCACCACCAATACCTTCTAATAATAAATTTTGTCCACGTTGTATGCGTTTCTCTTTAATACCTGCGTCCAGTGCCAAAGGAATGGAGGCGGCGGAGGTGTTGGCGTGTTCGTCTACCGTAACAATGACTTTTTCCATACTCACGCCCAAGTGTTTTGCAGTCGCTTCAATAATGCGGCGATTGGCTTGATGTGGCACAATCCAGTCAATTTGTTCGGCTTGATAACCTGCTTCGTTTAATACTTCATCAGCCACTGCGGCAAGTTGTTTGACCGCAAATTTAAACACGCCTTGACCGTCCATTTTTAAAAAAGGTGTACCCATAATTTCGCCGTTTGCCATTTGGGCTGGGACGTTTAATAAGTTTAAAAATGCGCCATCGGCGTGAAGTTTGCTGTGAATAATGCCCGCTTCATCAGATGCACCCAAAACCACTGCGCCTGCACCATCACCAAATAATACACAAGTGCCACGATCTTGCCAGTCAATAATGCGCGAAAAAACATCTGCACCGATGACTAAAGCTTTTTTGGCTAAACCACTTTTAATGTAAGCGTGTGCAGTGGTGAGTGCGAACATAAAACCTGCGCAAACTGCTTGTACATCAAAAGCAGGGCAGCCTGAAATGCCTAATTTGTGTTGCACGATGGTTGCTGTGGCAGGAAACTGCATATCGGGCGTGGCGGTGGCAACAATAATTAAATCAATTTCTTCGGTGTCAACTTGTGCATCAGTCAAAGCACGTTTTGCTGCCTGAACCGCTAAATCGCTACATTTTTCATCATCAGCAGCAATATGACGCGCTTTGATGCCTGTGCGCGAAAAAATCCATTCGTCAGACGTATCAATATGTTTTGCCAAGTCGTCGTTGGTAACGCGTTTTTGTGGTAAATAACTTCCTGTTCCCAAAATGCGTGCAAAAGTCATGGCAGTGTTCCTAATCATTAAAAAGGGGGCATTTTAACACTTTTCTATTGCCTACGCGATTGTGTCTACGTCCAATCATACGGAACACAGAACGTTGACAACATTTGTATGAGTTGATAAAGATTTTTGGCAAAGTGTGTAGGCAAAAAAATGCCCACATAAAGTGGGCGAAAAGGGGAAAATGATTAAATCGTAACTTGTGTAAGATGAACTTATGCAGCTTTTTCGCCACCAAATGCTTCGTAAGCCATTAAAGCTTCTGCGGCAGTCATTAAAGATGGACCACCACCCATATAAACAGACACTTGAATCATTTCCATAAATTCGGCACGAGTACAACCCATTTTTGCTAAAGCTTTTGCGTGGAATGCTAAACAGCCTTGACAGCGTGCAGCAATACCAATACCAATGGCAATCAATTCTTTTTGTTTAGGGGTTAAGGCAGCATCTGTTGATGCAGCTTGCGCCATTTGACCGAAACCTTTCATGGTTTCAGGGATTTCTTTGCGAATTTCGGCTAATTTTGCGTTCAATTCAACGGTTAATTCAGGATAGTTATGTTGCATAATAAGCTCCTTATCTTTAAGTAAGTGTAGATGGTCAAAATGCTATAATGACACAGTGGACTGCTAAACCGAATGATGCATCAGGTTTTTTCGGTCAAGAATGTTTAATATTATAATATTAGAATTTTATAATGTAAACATTAAAATGTTAGAACTTTTGTAAAAATGGAGTAAAAAATGAATCAAATTGTTGCCCAAAAGCGAATGAATGTAGAAAGTTTTAATTTGGATCACACTAAAGTTAAAGCACCTTATGTGCGTTTGGCGTGTGTTACCGATGGTGATTATGGTGATGTGATTTATAAATACGATTTGCGCGTGTGCCAGCCTAACCAAGACCATATGGAAATGCCTGCTTTGCATTCTTTGGAACATTTAATGGCTGAATTATCACGTAATCATTCGGATAAAGTGGTGGACATTAGCCCTATGGGTTGTCAAACAGGATTTTATGTAACTTTATTAAATGTTTCTGACTACCAAGAAACATTGAATTTGATTGAAAATACTTTAAAAGATGTGTTGCAAGCGACTGAAGTGCCTGCGTGTAATGTGGTGCAATGTGGTTGGGCAGCCAGCCATAGTTTAGAAGGTGCGCAAAAAATTGCACAATATTTATTGGACAATCGTCATCAATGGGAAGAGGTGTTTGCGTAAATGAGTGCAGTAACCATTGGTATTATTGGCGCGATGGACGCAGAGATTGAGTGGCTGAAAACACAGTTGCAAGATATTCAAGTTCATCAGTTTGCCGAAAAGTTTACGATTTATACGGGGAAAATTAAGCAACATAATATTGTGTTAAGTTTAAGTGGTATCGGCAAAGTCAATGCTGCTGTTGCAACAACTTTGGTGATTCAACATTTTTCTCCTGATTATATTATTAACACAGGCAGCGCAGGTGGTATAGGGCAGGGCGTGCGCGTGGGTGATGTGGTGATTGGTAACGAAGCGGCGCATCACGATGTGGACGCAAGCGTATTTGGTTACGCGTATGGACAAGTGCCACAATTGAGCGCACGTTTTGGCGCACACGAGAAACTGATAAACGCAGCTATTCAGGCAGCCAATGTTTTTCAGGCAGCAAAAGTACATCAAGGTTTGATTGTAAGTGGCGATTGTTTTGTGCATCACCAAGAACATATTGCACAAATTAAAGAGCATTTTGCTGATGCTCAAGCTGTGGAAATGGAAGCAGCGGCGATTGCGCAAACGTGCGTGTTGTTTAATGTGCCGTTTGTGATTATTCGTGCGATTTCTGACAGTGCCGAAGAAAAAGCGGAAATCAGTTTTGAAGAATTTTTAAAAGTGGTGGCACAACATTCCGCGCAAATGGTGATGAATTTGATGGAACAACTTTGAAATTCAGGCAGCCTGAAAGCTTGGCAAAACGCGTTATTTTGAACAAAGTGAAACCTTTGCAAAACCTACTTTTTTTCATTCGTCATTCTGAATGTAAGCGAAGAATCTTTAACTCGAAGTAATCGCCAAAGGTAATTTTACAAAATACTGTCATTGCCACGAAACCGCGTAGTAACTTCGTGGCAATATAGTAATATTGACATATATATTTAGTATTTATGTAAGAATTTAGCTAGATATTTTTTGTTCTAATCTTTTGATTTCATCTTTAATGTCTGTAAATTTTTGTAGTTTATTTACTTTTTTGTATAATGGATGTGCTGGAATTCCACTTTTTAATGTTTTAATCACAAAAATATTTTTATCTTCTACTATATTTAAAATTTCAAACAAAGCTTTTAGCATGAAATTTGGCATATTCATACCACCATAAGCTAACAAAATATCCGAAATTTCTAGTTCTTTTATTTTGTCTTTTATATGTTTTAAATTTTGAGGGATAATTTTTTCATCAAAATTTATTTCACTAGGATTTGTGGATATAAATGGATAAGCATTTACCATAATATATCCGTCATATTTGTTAAATTCGCAAAATTTTATTACCGTATTCATAGTTGGGTCTGAGTTTTCTTTGTCGGCTGTGCTTGGATTAAAGCCGATTATCATTAGGTTTTTCTTGCCTTTTTTACCTAGCGAAAATCTGCAAGTATCTGTTTTCTCGCAAAATATTGGTTGATAGTTTTGTGGATATTTCATACATTTACCTTTCGCCAATGAATTTATTTAAGCATAGTTAAATTGTAACATTTATATACTTATAGCTAGTTTAACCATAGGTAGGCGAAAGGCGTGAAAGACTGCACCATAACAGACGAAAAAATGGAGCAAATTTACAAAACTATCGCCGACAATGTCAAACGCATACGCACACAAAAGGGCGTTTATAAAACAATTTGTTAAGATTCTTCGTTTTCCTACGGAAAACTCAGAATGACGCGTTTTGCAAAGGTTTCAAACTTTGTGAAGGTTTTGTTTGAATTTATTTTTCTCGCTGTTGATACCATTCAATAAATTCATTAGGTTCAACAAATCCCAGTAAGGCATCGCTTCTTGAACCATCGGCATACAACACAAATAATCCAGGTGGACCGAATAAACCGTATTCTTGTAATAATTGTTGATGTTCTGGACGGTTTTCTGTTACATCAATTTGCAACAAGCGATCCATTGGAATGGCTGCCTGAACATTTTTGTCTTGAAAGGTTTTGGCTTCCATTTCTTTGCAAGAAACACACCAGTTTGCATAAAAGTCTAATAAAACAGGCGTGTTGGCATCAGCACGAAAAGCGTTGTCTATTTCCATTTTTAATGCGTGAACATCAGTAAAATGCGTGCGTGCGGTATTTTTGTCGTAACGATGCAAGGTGAGCAATTGATGTAAACGTGTGCTGCCGTTTTGGGTGAAACTGTTGACGGTAAACCATAATGAACCCATAGCAAATAAGGCAGCAATTAAGCTGACCATAAATTTAGTATTGCCTGAAAAACGTTTGATGTGGCGTAACGCATACACGGCAGGCATCAGCAGTAATATGGCGTAAGCACACACGGCAAGCGTGTAACCAATAAAAGGTGTTGCCATATACACGGCTGCGGTCAAAAGCAGTATGCCAAAGCCGTATTTAATGGTGTTCATCCATTGTCCTGCGCGTGGCAAAATGTGTCCACCAAATGTGCCAATCAGCAATAATGGTACGCCAGTTCCCAATGCTAATGCGTATAAGGCAGCACCACCTAACCAAGCATCACCTGTTTTGCCGATGTACATCAATGCAAAAGCCAAAGGTGGTGCAACGCAAGGTCCAACAATCAGTGCGGATAGTGCGCCCATAGCGAATACTGATGCTATTTTGCCACCACTTAATTGATTACTTTTTTGTTGGAAATAATTTTGTATAGATGTGGGCATTTGAATGTGGATAATGTCAAACATTGCCAAAGCCAGCAAAACGAGTAAACCAGCAGCCAATAATACCACCCAAGCTTGTTGTAGCCACACGGTGAGCAATGCACCTGTTTTGCCAGCCAACACGCCTACTAAAGTGTAAGTAAGTGCCAAACCTTGCACGTAAATCAACGACAAGATAAATGCGCGTTTTTTACTGCTGTTTTTATCGCCAACAATAATACTGGATACAATCGGCAACAAAGGATACATACAGGCAGTGAAACTTAAAGCCAAGCCAGCGAGAAAAAACATCAATAAATTTTTACCTAAAGTTTGTCGCGATAACTGAAATTTTTGTTGATTGTCCGCAGCAGCTTCAAGTGTTGACTGTTCAGTTGCTGCGTCGTTTGACTTTTTTAGGAAAATATTCTTTTTAGCAAAAGGGGGTTGATAAATACCGCTGCCTGAAATTTGAAATGTGGTTTGTGTGGGCGGATAGCATATGCCAACTTCCGCACACCCTTGATAAATCAATTGTAATTCGTAAGAATCAGTGGGGTTTTCTATTGGAAAAACCGCTTCGGCTTGTTGATGAAAGATGATTTGTTTACCAAAAAATTCATCTTCTTTTTCTTTGCCATTATCGGAAAAGCTAGGTTGACCAAAAATGTTATTGGGTTCTGTTTGCGCTTCAATTTTGCTTTGATACAGATAATAACCATCGGCAATTTCAAAGCGCACATTCGCCGTGGTGTCATTGATTTCCACAGTGGGGATAAACGCTTCTTCTGGGGGAAGCAGTGATTCAGGATTAACTTCCGCAAAAACAGAAGACAGCGTAAAAAAACTTAATAAAAATAATAAAAATTTTTTCATCATCAAACAATCAAAAAGAAAATCTTTCAGGCAGCCCAAAAGATAAGTGGACAAGTGAAAGATGGTTGGTTTTATTGATAACAATGGGTTTAAAACGCCATTACTTAAAAATATTACCACTTCTTTCCCAATATTTAAACGCTTATTTTTCATCATCACCATCATATAACTTTCTGATAACTTTCTGAAAAGGCTTGATTTTTACCATTCATTGTTTAGAGCGTAAACAAATAATATTTGATAAAACAATAAGTTAAAGTAATTTGTTGTTCTGTGAATAATACGGATTTCAGTTTCATAGCAAAACTCCTAAAAATGTAAAAAAATTCGGCAAAATAGGCTTTAACAAGCCTGTTTATTTGCATACCATAATAAATTGAAAAATTGGAAAACAAAATAAATGTTCAGGCTGCCTGAAAAGTCCGTTCTCCGTAGCTGGGAGATTGCCACGCGTAGCCTTACGGCTCGCTCGCAATGACAGGTTTTATTTCAGGCAGCCTGAATACTTGAAAACACAACGTATTATGCTTATAAAAGAAAAGCAGTGAAATAATCAGGATAACCAAGTTTGCCGCATTTTTTATGTTTTTTAAACACAACACACAAAAATCTTTCAGGCAGCCTGAAAAACAAGCTAAAATACGTTGTTTTCTTTTCTTTATGTTTTTAGAAAGTTTCCTATGTCTTCACTTTCTCTTAAAAAAATTTATTCAGGTAAAGTACGTGATTTATACGAAATTGATGCCAACAG
>JAFSQZ010000046.1 GCA_017446355.1 Neisseriaceae bacterium | reverse complement strand
GGTATCAAAATAATTGATACCCAAATCAAAGGCGTGTTGAATGACTTTTTGGCAATGCGAAAAATCTTCCACCGTCCAAGTGAGAAAATTCGCCGCAGGTTTGCCAAAACCCATACACCCCAAACACAGTTTGGAAACTTTAATATCAGAATGACCAAGTTTTGTGTATTGCATTGTTTTTTCCTTTTGTAGTCGTTTGATAGCAAAATTATGCGGCGTTACTTAGCCTTGCCGTATTATTTATACTGTCTTCGGCTCGTTGCCTTGCATACTTTTGCTCTTAAACGACTATAACAATATTTTCATGGTGCCTGAATTATAAAAAATAAATCTTATGCGAAATAGACCATTATTTGCATAAGATTTATCGGTTGATGATATGGATTGACTTTTCAGGCTGCCTGAAAAAATACTGTCATTGCGAGACTTGCTGTCAGGCAAGTCGTGGCAATCTCCTTGTTGTTTAGGTCAATTAAATCTTTCAGGCAGCCTGAAACGTTTATTTAACTTCGCTCTTGAATATTTTAATCGTTCAAGAAAAGTTTTCTGTTTCAATCAAAAGATGACTGTTATCCATTTATCCGTTTTTTGTGGTTTCGCAATGAAACGTGTTCTTTAATCGTTTTTTTAAACCAATTCAGCTAAAATAAATGTTTAAACAGTTTTACGATACACAATCCATCTATGATGCAGCCTGAACAAAAAATTGCAGACTTGGTTCAACAATTAAACCAATATGCTTACGAATATTACACATTAGACGCGCCCAGTGTCCCTGATAGCGAATACGACCAACTTTATCGTCAGCTGGAAGAATTGGAGCGTGTTTACCCTCATTTGCGCCTGCCTGAAAGTCCAACACAACGCGTGGGAGGCGCAATTTTATCGGCTTTTGAAAGTGTTACGCATCACGTGCCGATGTTGTCATTGAATAATGCGTTTTCCATACAAGATGAGCAAGGACGGTTTAATCACGCTGAAACATTGGCATTTAATGAACGCGTGTGCAAGGATTTGGCGCAAACTTCGGTTGAATATACGGTTGAGCCGAAATTTGATGGTTTAGCGGTGAGTTTGCGTTATGAAAACGGCGTGTTGATTCAGGCAGCCACGCGTGGTGATGGAACAACTGGTGAAAATGTTACCGAAAACATTAAAACCATTCGTAACATTCCTTTGAAATTGCATGGTCAGTCTTTGCCAGAATTATTGGAAGTGCGTGGTGAAGTGGTGATGTTGAAAACAGATTTTGTCGCGCTGAACCAACGTCAAGAAGCCAATAATGAAAAATTATTTGCTAATCCACGAAATGCAGCGGCAGGCAGTTTGCGTCAACTGAATTCGCGGATTGCTGCTGAACGTAAATTACATTTTTTTGCGTATGCCATTGCACAAACTGCTGGCGTTGTTGCCGAAGATGTTGCCAAAAATCACGCAGAAGAATTATTGTGGTTAAAACGTTTGGGATTTAGCCTGCCTGAAAATGAATGGCAAGTGTGCGCCAATATTGATGACGTGTTGTGCGCATATGAAAACTTGGCAAAAAAACGCGCGGGTTTGCCGTATGACATTGATGGTATGGTGATTAAAGTCAATGATTTGGCGTTACAACAACAATTAGGATTTGTATCGCGTGCGCCACGTTGGGCAATTGCGCATAAATTTCCTGCCGAAGAAGTGTTGACGACGGTACAAGCGATTGATGTGCAAGTGGGTAGAACAGGAGCAATAACACCTGTTGCGCGTTTGGAAGCGGTTGCTGTGGGTGGTGTCGTGGTTACCAATGCAACGCTACACAATCAAGATGAAGTGGCACGTAAAGATGTGCGGGTAGGAGATACGGTGGTGGTGCGCCGTGCTGGTGATGTCATTCCCGAAGTGGTGCGCGTAGTATTGGCGCGAAGACCGATGATAAATGTGTCATCAAACCCACAAAATGATTTGATTGATGATAATACTGATACCGTAACCGAACCACGTTATCCAGCTTTCAGGCTGCCTGAAAACTGTCCTGTATGTGGCAGTGAAATCGTGCGTGAAGAAGATGAAGCAGTGGCGCGTTGTTCAGGTGGTTTGCTTTGCCAAGCGCAACGCGCACAAGGTTTGATTCATTTTGCCAGTCGCAAAGCAATGGATATAGAAGGCTTGGGCGATAAACAAATTGAACAACTTGTGGAATTGGACGTATTAAAAGAATTTGCGGATATTTATCAATTAACCGTTCCCAGTCTACAAAAATTAAAAGACGAAAAATCACAAGCAACCAAATGGGCGGAAAATATTTTATCCGCCATTGCAAACAGCAAAGAACCATCTTTGGCGCGTTTTGTTTTTGCATTAGGAATCAGACATATTGGCGAAACAACGGCAAAACTATTAGCCAATGCGTTTGGTTCGTTGGCATTGTTGCGCCAAGCACCTGAACCTGTTTTGGCGTGTTTGCCCGATATTGGACAAGTAATGGCACATTCTATCGCGCAATATTTCAGGCAGCCTGAACAATTAAAATTATTAGACCATTTATTGCAGTTTGTTTCACCACAAACACAAAACGTGAGCATAGACATACGCCAATACGTCAGTATGCCAAATATTCTGACGCATTTGCCCAATATTAAAATCAGTGATAAACGTGCGCAAGAAATCTCTGCATTGGCGCAAAATTGGCAAGGCTTGCAAACCGATGGTGCGTTGCCTATGGAATGGCAAACTTGGAAAAATCAACCTGAAAACGCAAAATTACTGCAAGAAATTGTGTCATTTTTAGAAACACTCCCTACACAAGAATTAAACGTTTCAGGCAGCACCAAAACACCTATTTCAGGTAAAACCTTTGTGTTAACAGGAACATTGCCCACATTAAAACGTGATGAAGCGGCGGCTTTGATAGAACAAGCAGGTGGCAAAGTTTCAGGCAGCGTATCCAAAAAAACCGATTTTGTATTAGCAGGTGAAGCGGCGGGGAGTAAGTTGGAAAAAGCACAAAGTTTAGGCGTTGCGATTATTGATGAAACAACCTTGCTACAATGGTTAAACGCTGCCTGAAAAATATAATGAAAATGTTTGATTTTATTTGCGCGTCTTTCAGGCAAACTTTATAATACGCTATTTTTTAGCTCAACTTTTTAGGTTAGGAAACGCTGTATGAGTAACGAACAAGAAAACAAGCAAAAACGTCTTAAAACGCTTCTTTGGGAAGAAGACGAAGAACGTCGTGATGAACGTATTGGTTTGTGGGTGGCATTAGGTGCTGCTGCTGCCGTAGTGGCTGGGGTGTTGGGTTTTTCAGTTTTTGGTAGTGATGCTGGTAAAGCCGCTATGGGCATCAATGAAGCTGCTGTGAGTGGTGCATCAGTAGCTGTTAATGACGAAGATTTAGACAAAGAGTTTGAATTATTGTACATCAAAGCTCAAACACATCAGCTTGATGCAGATGATAAATTACGACTCGCTCACTTATGCAGCATCAGCAAACTTGCAGAAATTGATGCGCAAAGACTGATACCAGTATGTGTTCCTGCTGCGGACGAAAACACAAGTGATGCTAATGCTAATGCCGATGCAAGTGTTGCAGATGCTGTATTGTTAAACAATGCCGACAATGCTTCATCTGATGATGATACCGCCAAAGTTGTTGTTGAAGATGGTATCGTAAAATTCTATTTTGCGTCAGGCAAAGCCGATTTAGCGGACAACGCAATAGAATCTTTGCAAATCGTGGTAGACGGCGTGAAAGAAGGTAAAAAAGCCATTATTTCTGGTTATGCCGACAGCACAGGTAATGCAGAATTGAATGAACAATTATCTAAAGAACGTGCTTTCCAAGTACGTAGTGCTTTATTAGATGCTGGCATACCTGAAAGCAGCATTGAAATGGTGAAACCTAAAAATATTACGGGTACTGGTGCGCAAAGCGAAGCGCGTCGTGTAGAAGTTGTTTTAGAATAATCGTGTAACGATAATAGCTGCCTGAAAAAGTTTTCAGGCAGCCGTTATTTTATCTTTATCTTTTTTTGGATTTAAAAAATGTTTACAAAAACTTTATCTTCATTCATCTTATCAACGCTTTTATTAACCGCTTGTTCACAAAATGCCGATAATTCAACGCCAGCATCTGCTGCGCCTGCTGCCAGTGAAACTGCTGCGGTAAGTTTGGATACCAATAAAACTTATATTGTTGCCACTGATGCCAGTTATGCACCAATGGAATATATGGAAAATAACGAAGTGGTGGGTTTTTCTCACGACCTTTTAAAAGCCGCTGCCGATACGCAAGGCATTAAATTACAATTTGTGAATACGCCTTTTGAAGGTTTATTTGCCAATGTAGACAAAGGCGATAGCGATATTGGTTTGGCAAGCATCACCATTCGTCCTGACCGCGAAGAGCAATTGGATTTTTCTCAACCTTATTTCCAAGCCACACAAATGATTGCGGTGAATGAACAAAACAGCGCAAATATTAAAACGTTTGCCGATTTAAAAGAACGCACTGCATCTGTTCAGGCAGCCACTTCTGGTGATTTGATTTTGCAAGATTTACAAGGTAAAGACAGTGCAAACATCAAACGTTTTGAAGTGATGCCTTTGGCGTTTAAAGAATTAGAAAGTGCTGGTGTTGATGCAGTGGTAGGTGATAGCAGCGTGGTTTCTTATTATGTGAAACAGCACCCAGAATCTAAATTAACAACCATTGTTGACCCAAATTTTGAAACAGAAAACTATGGTTTTGCGTTCAAAAAAGGACGAAACGACGGTTTGCGTGAAGCCATTAATCAAGGTTTGGCACAAATTATTGCCGATGGTACTTACGATAAAATTCATCAACAATGGTTTGGTGTGTCAGGTACCGCACCTAGCCCACAAGCCAATACTGCTTCATCGGCACAATAAATCATTATTCAGGCAGCCTGAAATTTTTGCAAGTTTTAAACAATCCTAGCTTTCGCCATTTTTTCAGGCTGCTTTCTCTCTTATTCAACACCTACTAAAACGTTTTTTGACTTTTTTAAAATCTTTCCACCACTTTATAATGGCTTAATTGGTTATAATAGGAAGTCTGTTGTTTTATTGATTGAGAATAGGTTTATGTTGCATCTCACTTCACGTTGGCTAAAACGCATAATCAGTATTTTATTGATACTGGTTTTGTGTTATACAGGTGCATTTATCGCCTTTTACAAAGCCACCGATTTCGCAACACTACAACAACGTAGCCAACATCTTTTTCAAAATCATCGTGTTACTTTCAATACAGATATTGAACGCCGTCTTTTTCCACGTCCAACCATTATCCTACACGATGTTAATCTCTATAAAAATCAAGAACAAAAACCACTTTTCAATGCCAAAGAAATTCATATTGGCATCGCTTGGCAAAGTTTATGGAAAAAAAACACCATTGAAAAACTCGTGATAACAGAACTTTCAGGCAGCATTTATCGTAAAAACGAAACCACTTGGAACATCAGCGATTTATTGTTAAACACCTCAACGCCACACATTTTTATTAACCGTATTTACTTGCATCACGCATTACTCACATTGCACGTAGACAACACATCTGACCCCATCGTTTTCAAAGACATCAATCTCAATGCACGCCGACAACAACTTGACTTTGTTTTTGAAACCGATATGCAACCACAACACCCACTTTGGGAAACGCTGTACATCACAGCAAACGGAGAAGCTTCATGGTTTAATCAACAATTAAACCTACCTATTTTTAATGCGCAATTTCGCGGAACAGAACAAGGACACCCTTTTTCAGGCAGCCTGAAAAACGGTGTACTCATCACTACAAACCATTTTGTTGCGCATCACAACGTCTTCACTTTAAACAGCGAACGTTTTCACACCAACATCAGCACCAGTATTGACAACATCAACAACAAAAACAAACGACTTAATTTCAAAGGCATCAACAGTAACTACGACTTAAACAACAATCAACGTCATTACACAGGGGTTGCCACCGCACTTCACGCCACTTTACTTAACCAAACCATCAGCAGCGAAAATTTAAGTTTATCTTTCAACTACGACGACGCGCATCACAATAAATTCAACATTGCCTTTCATGGTAGTGGTTTATGGCGCAATGAAGAAGGTTTATTACTTCCTGATGTAGAAATAAACAGTCAGCAAATCACTCCAAATAACAAAATTCGTTTTGCCATCAACGGCAAAGGAAAATTACAACTGTTTCATCTTAACCATTGGCAACTTCAAGCAAACGGTTCATTTGACAAACAACCTGTTGACCTAAAACTGCAACGTCAAAACCATTTAATCAGTGGCGATGTTGTCCTAGACAAACTTGATTTAAGCAACTACCTGCCTGAACAAGATGACACCATCAACCAATACCCAGCTTGGCCTGAACGCGACTTAAGTGTCCAACTTAATCTCAACGTTGGTACACTCAAACTGCCCAGTTTAGAACTCAACGACATCAACACCACTATGTACGCCAATGCACAACAAACTGAATTTAATCCATTCAGTGCGCAACTTTACGGCGGCAATAGCACAGGTTACTTACGCATAGAAAACCAAACACCGCTCAAAATCAACATACGCCAAAACAGTCAAAATGTTGCCATTGCACCCTTAATGAACGACTTATTTAATTTCAGTTATTTAAGTGGCACAGGTCAACTCAATTTTGAGCTCAACACACAAGGCAACACACGTCAAAAAATCCTGCAAACCCTTTCAGGCAGCCTGAAAGTAGACATCAATCAAGGACAATGGAAAGGCATCAACTTCGCTCAACTGTTTAAAGCCACTTTTGGCAACGAAACCAGCACCCCAAACACAGATACGCCCTACACGCCTTTTAAACAACTTCAAATGACCAGCCAAATAAAAAACGGCATCAGCAACAATCATATTGAAGCCAATATTATGGAACCCATTGCACACCTTATCAGCAAAGGACAAACCCAGCTGGATACAGGAGAAATTCATAATGACATTATGATTCACAGTCAAAACAACGTATCCCTGCCCATCAAATTAAGTGGCAACATTGAACACCCTAATATCACCCTTAACTACAAAAAACTCACAGAAGAAAACGCCAGTACACAAGACAAACAAAAAGCCATTAGCGACACCTTAAAACAACAATGGCAATGGCTACAACAATAGAAAACAAGGCTGAAATAACAAAACAAGGCGAAGCAACACCATATGACTTTGGGCAATCAATGACACCCATTAGTTTTCACCTGTAAAAAGTAATATGAATAACAGATACACAATTAAAAACTTCTGTAAACCGCATTATTTTGAACTTTTTGTATAAAAGTAATGAATATAATTCTTTGTTTTATAAATATTTTTTATAACACTTAAAATAATGAATGATAAAAAGTAGAGTTTTGCAGGCGTTTTAATTATGTTGAAACAAATGCTTGGCACATCTTTGTAAAGCTACTTGTCAATCTACCACTGAATGAAGTATCTTTCGTCTTTGGCGAGTAGACCATACATAATGTTATCTTTCTAACTCGCTTTTCTTAATACAAAATAAATCATTTAATATTTGAATGTTTCAGGCTGCCTGAAAATATTCAATAGGAGAAAAGTTATGCAATCGGAACGCATTTTGTGTCGCGAAATGAGTTTCTTGGCATTTAATCGCCGTGTGATGGCACAGGCAGAAGATGTAAATGTACCTTTATTGGAACGTTTGCGTTTTATTTGCATTGTGTCGTCAAATTTAGATGAATTTTTTGAAGTGCGTATGGCAAGCTTAATGCGTGAAGCGCGTGTTAATCCAAATCAAATTTTTGATTCAGGTTTAACGCCGAAGGAAACCATTGCAAGAGTGAGTCAAGAGGCGCATCGTTTGATTGATGAACAATATCGTTTGTTAAACGATGTGTTGCTGCCTGAATTAGAGAATGAAAACATTGTATTTTTACGCCGTGATGTGTGGACATTGGCTCAACGCACTTGGATTGAAGAGTATTTTAAACGCGAGTTGTTGCCGATTTTAACGCCGATTGGTTTGGATTTATCACACCCTTTTCCTAGAATTTCTAATAAGTCTTTAAATTTTATTGTGCAACTGGAAGGCGTAGACGCATTTGGGCGCGATTCTGGTTTAGCGATTGTTCAGGCTCCGCGTATTTTGCCACGCTTGGTTAAGCTGCCTGAAGAAGTATCCGATGGCAAAGAGGCGTTTGTGTTTTTGTCGTCTATTTTGCACGAGTTTATTTACAAATTATTTTTGGGTATGAAAGTGGTGGGTTGCCATCAATTTCGTTTAACACGCGACAGTGATTTAAGCGTGGTGGAAACGGCAACTGATAACTTGCGTGCGGCGGTGCAAAGTGAATTGCGCGACCGTGAATATGGTGATGGTGTGCGTTTAGAAGTGGCGCAAAATTGTCCTGAACCAATTTATCAATTCCTGATGAAAAAATTTGGTTTGGTTGAACATCAGCTTTATCGTGTGAATGGACCTGTGAATTTGGTTCGCTTGATTTCTATGCCAGATAAAGTGGAGCGTCCCGATTTAAAGTTTCCCCCTTATCAGCCTTCAACGCCCAAACATTTATTGAATGCTGATTCTATTTTGGACGAAATTGCCAAACAAGATATTTTGTTGCATCACCCTTATCAAAGTTTTGATTCTGTTGTGCGTTTTATTCAAGAAGCGGCGCAAGATGCTGCGGTGGTGGCCATTAAAATGACGATTTACCGAACAGGTGCTGATTCTGCGTTAGTGGCTGCGCTTTTGGCAGCGGTTCAGGCAGGTAAACAAGTAACGGTGGTTGTGGAATTGATGGCGCGATTTGATGAAGCCAATAATGTGAACTGGGCAACCAAATTAGAAAACGCAGGCGCACACGTGGTGTATGGCGTATTTGGTTATAAAGTTCACGCCAAAATGGCAATGGTGATTCGCCGTGAAAATGGCAGCCTGAAAGCTTATGCGCACTTGGGTACAGGTAATTATCATCAAGGCACTTCGCGTTTGTATACTGATTTTGGTTTGTTTACAGCAGACAAAGAAGTGGTGCGTGATGTCAATTTCCTATTTATGGAAATCACAGGAATGGGCGAGGCCAGTCGTTTGAAAAAACTCTACCAAAGTCCGTTTACCTTGCACAAAATGCTGATTGAATCCATTGAACGCGAAGCCGAACACGCACGTGCAGGAAAACCGGCGAAAATCCTTGCCAAAATGAATGCTTTGGTAGAAGTCAGCACGATTGAAGCACTTTATGCTGCCAGTCAAGCAGGCGTAAAAATTGATTTAATTGTGCGCGGTATGTGTGCCTTGCGTCCACAAGTAGCAGGTTTATCAGAAAATATTCGCGTACGCTCCATTATTGGGCGATTATTAGAACATTCGCGCGTATTTTATTTTTATAACGATGGTGTAGAAAATGTGTATATTTCCAGTGCAGACTGGATGCGCCGCAATTTATTCGGTCGTATTGAAACCTGCACACCTGTTTTGAACGAAGCTTTAAAACAACGCGTGATTCGCGAAGGTTTAACATTAGCGTTGCAAGACAACGAAAAAGCTTGGCAAATGAACAGTGATGGCACATATCAACGCATTCGTGCCAGTGAAAATGAACCCACTATAGGTTTACAAAGTTTATTGTTAAACGAATATCAGGCTTAATGTTTTCAGGCAGCCTGAACATAAAATAGGAAAGAAAAATGAATTGTTTAGACTTACTCACCACACGCCGTTCCACCAAAAATTTAAGTGCGCCTGCGCCTGATGAATTGCAATTGGACACCATTTTACAGGCAGCCACACAAGTACCCGATCACGGTGATTTAACACCTTATCGTTTTGTTGTCATCAATCAAGAACGAATGGAAAATTTCCATCAATTATTAAAAAACAGTGCCACAAGCGCAAATTTGGGCGAAGACGCGTTGAAAAAAGCCGACAAAGTTGGCACGATGGCACCAATGGTGATTACCGTTATTGCATCGCCCAAAGCAGGGCAGCCTGAATGGGAACAACAACTCACAACAGGTTGTGCTGCCTATGCCATACAACTGGCTGCCAAAGCACAAGGTTTTGATAACGTATGGATCAGCAGCGTATGGGTAGACTTACCAAGCGTACGCGAAGCATTTGCGTGCGCACAACAAGAAAAAATTGTTGCATTTATTATGGTAGGCACCAGCAACAATCATCTTGATGAAGCCAAAAATACTGAAATTG